>JAFWXT010000033.1 GCA_017522945.1 Clostridia bacterium | reverse complement strand
GAACTTTGCAAACAAATAGAGTGGATGTATAAAAATGGTGTAGGTGGCTTTTTTATGCATGCTCGCGGAGGGTTAAAAACTGAGTATTTAGGCGAAAAATGGTTTGAATGTATTAAAGTTTGTTCTGAACTTGCTGAAAAACTTGGTATGGAAGCATACGCTTATGACGAAAACGGCTGGCCATCTGGCTTTGTTGGTGGAAAGCTGTTAGACGATATTGAAAATCACGATATGTATTTAACTTTTACTAAGGGTAAATATGATGCGAATTCGTTTGTTTCATACGATTTATCAAATGAAAGTTTGGTTCGCGTTAACTCAGGCGAAAATTGTTTAAACGTTTTTGCTCACTTTTCAGCATGTACGGTTGATATTTTAAATCCCGATGTAGTTGATAAGTTTATTGAAATGACCCATGAAGAGTATCGAAAGCGTGATACTTATAATTTAAAAGGTTTTTTTACTGATGAACCACAATACTATCGCTGGAATACACCTTATACAAAAGTGTTAGCGCCTTATTTTTTAAAAGAATACAATGAAGATATTTTAAACGGATTGGGGCTTTTGTTTGTTGAAAAGCAAGGATATAGGGCATTTCGTTATAAATATTGGAAAGCGATGCAATCACTAATGTTAGAAAATTTTGCTAAAAAGATTTATGATTGGTGCGAAAAATACGGATATAAGTTAACAGGTCATTATATAGAAGAGCGCTTTTTAGCAATGCAACTTTGCTGTTGTGGTGGTATTATGCCATTTTATGAATATGAGCATATACCAGGAATTGACTGGCTTAGTCGTGGTTCAAGAACTCAAATAGCACAAAAACAAGTTTCTTCAGTTGCGGCGCAACTTGGTAAAAAGCAGGTCATTAGTGAAACTTACGGTTGTTGTGGTTGGGACGTAACGCCACAAGAACTTAAAGAAATAGCTGAATCTCAATACGTAGGCGGTGTAAACTTAATGTGTCAGCATTTAATGCCTTATACCGAACACGGACAAAGAAAACGCGACTATCCTGCTCATTATTCTCCAGTTAATCCATGGGTTAAAAAGAATTTTAAGCAGTTTAATGATTATTTTTCATATTTAGGTAAATTAATTGCCGAAAGTACCGAATTTGTGAACGTAGGTATGTTTCATCCCATACGTAGTGCATACTTTGCTTATAAGCGTTACGATAATTGGGAAAATCGTTATGGATTTCCTGAAATTGAAAATTCATTTAGCGAACTTACTAATACTTTGATTGAAAAACAAATAAATTTTCATTATATAGATGAAACCCTACTTGCAAAATATGGTAGTGTAAAAAACGGCAAACTTATTTTAGGAAATTGTGAATATGAATTTTTAGTATTTCCTAACGTACACACTATGGATAAAACCACCGAAAGAATTTTAAAATAATACGTTAGTGAAGGTGGAAAGATTTTATTATCAGATATAAAGCCAACATATCTTGAAGGCGAACCATATAACTACGATTATTTATCGTCAAACGTAACTATTGAACAAATTGTTGACGCTCAGCCATATACTATTGCCCAACATAAAGACGTTCGCACGTGTTATCGTATTGATGAAAATGGTGAGAAGTTTATTTATGCTGTTAACCTTGGTGAGCCAACTACGGTTGAAATTAAGGTTAAGGGCGCAACGTCTTTTAAAGATTATAATATTTTAAAAGATGAGTTTAGCACCATATCTACTATAGTTAACCTTGATAAAGGTCAGTCACGCTTGCTTTATTTAAGCAATGAAACGCCTGAAAAAGAAAAAGATCTAAAACAACTATACTTAAACAGTGAATTTGAAGTAGTTGGAAAGCCACTAAACAATTTAACTTTAGATATGGTTAGTTATTCTAAAGATGGAATAAATTACTCTAAGCCTATGTATCATTTAGCGGTGTTTGACCAACTTTTACATGATAGATATAAGGGAAAATTGCATTTAAAATATACGTTTAATGTTGAAAAATTGCCTAAAAACTGTATTTTACTTGCAGAAGATACGAATACGCTATCGGTAAAAATAAATGATAATGAAATTAAATCGATAGGGCATGCCGAACTTGAAAAGGCTCTTTTGCGCTACGACGTTGCTAAATATTTACAAAACGGTAAAAACGAAATTCTTATTACAATCGATTACTTCCAAAGTGAACAAGTTTATTATGCATTGTTCGGTGAAAACGTAACTGAAAGTTTAAAAAACTGTTTGGCTTACGATACGGATATTGAAGCGGTTTTTTTGCGCGGTGACTTTGCTGTTTACGGCAACTTTGAACAAGGAAAAAGTGATGAGATTATACTTGGCGAAAATTTTATAATCGGTGAGCAAAAAAATCAAATTTCTTGTTTAATAACCGATGGGTTTCCGTTCTTCTCGGGGGATATTACTTTAAAGCAGAAGATTTTTGTTAAAAATACAAATAGCGAGTTAATTATCAATAAGAGATTCCACCTTATTGAAGTAAAAGTTAACGGTGAACAAGCTGGTAAAATAATGTTTGGTAATAAACTCGACCTCTCTAAATTATTGAAGGTTGGTGAAAATGAATTAGAAATTGTTTTAACCGTTGGGAACAGAAACTTGCTTGGTCCATTTCATACCAAAGAGCAAGAGCCACTTGGTATTAGCCCTCAAACTTTTGAACGTATGAATACCTGGAATGATGGTGAAAGCCCTAATTTTGTTAAAAAATATTCTTTTGTAAAAACTTTACTTTAAAAATATAGTTTTTAAATTACTACTTTATAATTAATGGAGTATAATTATGATAGTTAAACCATTTGCAGCATTAATGCCAATTGAAAAGCACGTAAAAGAATGCGCCGCTTTGCCTTACGACGTTATGTCGAGCAGTGAAGCGCGTGAAGAAACAAAAAATAAACCTTATTCATTTTTGCATATTGATAAGGCGGAAATTGATTTAGATCCAACAATTGATTTATACGACGAGCGCGTTTATCAAAAAGCAAAAGAAAATTTGCAAAATTTTGAAAAAATAGGTGTTTATGCTCAATCTAAACAAAAGAAATTCTATTTTTACCGTCAAATAATGAACGGAATTGCGCAAACTGGTATAGTTGGTTGCGCTTCAATTGACGATTATATTAGCGAAAAAATTAAAAAGCATGAGCTTACTCGCGCTGATAAAGAGCTTGATAGAATTCGTCACGTTGACACTTGCTCGGCTCAAACAGGACCTATTTTCTTAGCATATAAAGATAGCAATGAGTTGGATTGTATTATCCAAAGGGCAACACAAACTCAGCCTTTATTTGATTTTGTTGCCGATGATGGAATACGCCATACTGTTTGGGAAAGTGACTCTTGCGAAACAGATTTAGAAATAGAAAATGCTTTTAAAACTTTAAGCGCTTTATATATCGCCGATGGGCACCATAGAGCAGCGTCTGCGGTAAAAGCTGGTTTAATTCGTAGGGAAGCAAATGCTCATTTTACAGGCGAAGAGGAATTTAACTACTTTTTATCGGTAATTTTTCCTGCAAATAGTCTAAAAATCTTTGATTATAATCGCTTACTTCGCGACCTAAATGGTATGAATAAAGAAGAATTTTTAAATGCCGTTGAACGAAATTTAGGCAAAGTTGAAGCTCTTGAAACTAACGAGCCTTATCGCCCTGAATCAGTGCATACGATAGGTTTATATTTAAATAAAAAATGGCATAAGGTTACCTTTAAAAAAGAACTTTGTGAAGATGAAAATCCTGCAAATCGTTTGGATTGTGCTATTTTGCAAAAATATTTACTTTCACCAGTTTTAAATATTACCGACCCACGAACTGATAAACGTATTGATTTCGTTGGTGGTATAAGG
>JAFWXT010000004.1 GCA_017522945.1 Clostridia bacterium | reverse complement strand
CTGCTTACTATCCTGTAGAAAACATTTCCTGTATTATGGACACCTATGGCAAATACGATGAAATTTGGGAGTTTAGCGCATACCTTGTTAAACTCAAATTCAAAATCATTGACGTTGCACAAACAGGACAATTTGAATACGGTAATATACCGCTCGTAAAAGAACCGAGCGACCAATTTATCTTACGTGCCTGCATGAAAGGTAAAGTTGAGAAAACCGACGGCGTTATTAACATTAACGGTAGATATTATAAGACTTATCGCTGAAGGAGGCTTTTTATGAACAATGATACTTCGTGAATGCATTGTAAAAATGCGGGCAATTTGTCGATTCCTTTCCATTTATTTAATGAATATTAAAAAATTTATCATGAAAAGCGGACCATTTGCCATTTTTTTGTCCGTTTTATTAGTAGAGAGAAAATTTTATATAAGAAATTTTTCCTAAAAACGCTACCAATTATGAATTTTTCCTCTAATTAAATAGTGAAGAGAAATCACGGCAAAAGTGAACGCGTTTATGCTTCCCGACGGGGAAGTTGACCTATATTTTCTAAAAGGAGATAAATGAATAAAAATGAAATCAACGTAACCGCAACCTGTATTGCCGCTTTGGCTAATCAACCTAATTCAGAAGATAAAATCAAATTATTGCTTACAAGCCTTTTTGAGAGTTGTTCTAAAGAAGGCTTTTTAGACGAGCCTGAAAAAGAAGAAACATTCTCCAGCGTTTCAGCTCCTCTGGTATTTACACAAAAGGAAATAGATAAAATGCCTAAAAAATTTAGTAAAGAATTTAAAGTAAGAAAATTAACGGCGCACGTGCGCCAACGCGATACCGGCGTTTATGAAGTTTATTGTTACGTCAACGGCGTACAATTATGGGCTACAAGTAAAATCTTAGCTACCGCTAAAAACAAATTTATTGCTAAACTCGATGACGTTGCGAAAGGTAAACTCAAAGCAAAGCCTTCAAAAAAGAAAGGTACGAACTTCACAAGCTATATGCACTCTTGGCTCGAAACGGTCAAGAACCCTTTTATTAAAGAAGTCAGCTACGCTGATTACTACAACGCTTTTAAACACTATATTGAGCCTGCGTTAAAAGGGAAAATGCTTGAAGAATTGAAACCCATCGATATACAGGCTTTTTTGAATACATATCTTGACCTCGGTAAAAATCGAACAGCGAAAAAGTTATATCAACTTTTATGTCAAGTTTTCGATTACGCCGTTATCGACGGTTTAATCGTTGTTTCCCCTATGAAAAAAGTAACGCTTCCGCATTACGAACAAGAACACGGTGTTCCGTTTACACGCGAAGAAGAAGCGTTGCTTGTCAAAAATTTTAAAGATAATCCGCATATTTATAGACAAGCATTTGTCTTTATGATTTATACGGGACTCCGCAGAGCAGAACTTTCTACCGTAGAAATTGAAAATGATTGGATTCATATCATCACGGCAAAACAACGAAAAGGCTATAAAGAAAAAGTACGTTCAATGCCTATGCCGCCTATGCTGAAAACTCTAATGCCTTTGATTAACGTTGACGAAATAAAAAAGCTCACGCCACATATTTTAACCAAGCATTTAAAACTTCAATTCGACAACCACCATTTACACGACCTGCGGCACACTTTTATTACAAGAGCACAAGAGTGCGGTATCCGTCGCGAATATGCAAGTATGTGGGCTGGACATAAAGCTGACACTTCCATCACTAGTAACGTATATACGCACATTGAACAAAACAAAGACGTTCAAATTGAAGAAATGAAAAAGTTTCAATATAAACTTTAATCAATATCAAGCCTATTTTTAATCCCTCTTGTTGTAAAAACAAGGGGGATATTTTTTTGTACGAAGGCGCAAGTAAATAATATTTTTCGCCAAATTTATATAATATTTTATTAAAACCACCTTGAAAAATCAAGCATTTTTCATTGTTTTACACCAAAATTTACACCAAAATTTTTCGTATTTAAGTCGGGATTTACGAAATTAACATTAAAAAATGCGTTATTTTAGAATATTTTTGATATAAAAAATGAACAGTTTCAACGATTTTACGTTAAAACTGTTCATTTGTCTTTCCTTCATAAAATAGCTGTCATCAATGATATTTCGCAATAGCCAGCAATGAACGCTTGCATTGCGCAAGACGTTACATTATCTTCTGAAACATATGCCGGATCTTGTCTAAACGGCTGTTCGGGCGGCGTGGCTGAAATACAGGCTCGCCGGAAGTTTCCTGATACCCTTTTAATTCTGTAATGCAGACACTTCTTCCATTTGTATAAAAATTCAGATCATTCCTATATTCACCGATACAACGGGCAGGGATTTCACCCTTAAAAATAACTTCATCTTTTTCAAGTCTGGTTGATTCAATGATTGCGCAATACTTTGGTGCATCATTATAAGCCCGTGAAAGATATTCCTGCGGTGCAAAAAGGGTAAAGGAAAGGTATGGTTCCAACAGTTGTGTCCCTGCTTTTTTCAATGCCTGCTCCAACACGACAGGCGCAAGAAAACGAAAATCAGCGGGGGTGCTGACCGGGCTGTAATAAACTCCATAATCAAAACAAATTTGGCAGTCTGTCACTCCCCAGCCATATAAGCCCTG
>JAFWXT010000003.1 GCA_017522945.1 Clostridia bacterium | reverse complement strand
TGTATGCTTTAAGTCCTCCAGTCTGAATTCGTTTCCGATTGAAAAAGCAATAAAGCCGAGCGCAACATTTGAAATAAGCGCAAGCTTTGTAACTGCGTCTTCAGAGGTGAAGCCTAATCCGTCAATATTCAAAGCACCTATGCAGTATGGCCCTATAAGAACTCCTGCAATAAGATACGCTTTTACTGACGGCAATTTTAACGGCTTAAAAGCTCTCGTCATCAAAAGACCTGCTAAAAGCGCAATTGAAACTGAAAGTAATACTTCCATAAAAATTCTCCTTTATAACATAACATAAGGCTGTTTCTTAACAGCCTTAGTTATTATAGCATAGTACTTTTTAAAAATCAATACACAAGTTGCACAAATATAGAACTTGTCTATCTTGCCTTACTTTCACAGTATATACAACGGTAAACTCTGTTTTGTTTGTCTGTAAGCTTGAATATGTGGTCGATTTCCTGCTCAACAGTTGTTATACATCTTGGATTTTTGCATTTTATAACATTAGTTATCATCTCCGGAAGCTCAAGATGTTTTTTCTCAACAGTCTGACCGTTTTTAATTATATTGATTGTTATTCCCTCTACCTGCTTCTGCTCCCTTTTTAAAGGTTAATTCGTGTAAATCAGGTCTAGTTGGGCAGTAATTACAGGTAACGGCTCTACCAACCAATTTTCTTCCATCGTCATGTAGGGGTATAAGGGGAGCGAGTCCGCCACCTACGAATTGATTTATATAGCCCTTTACAAAAATGGGTTTCCAAACTTCTTCCAAGGTCATTTTTTTAAGTTCATCTAAATATTTTTGCTCTACGTACGGTCTTCCGTCGTCCATACGCTTACCTGTCCATAACGGAGTTAAAGCAATAATTTCATCTCTGTCGTTAAAATGCATATTTTATTCCTCCAAAATTTTTTTTGCGTTTTCGTAAGAGAGTTTTTTTACAATTGTTAAAAGTTGATTTTCATCTGCATTAAATTGATTGCTCGCAATCTTATCTGCGAGCCATTGGCAAAGTACTCTACGATAATAATCGTGGCGCACAAAAGATAAAAAACTACGCGAGTCGGTTGTCATTCCTATAAATTGTGATAGCACTGAATAAACGGAATATTTATCGAAAAATTCACGCATTCCTTCTAAATGGTCGCACCACCACCAAGCTGGACCTTGCGATACTACTGATGGTACTCCGTCCTTAGAAAATGAGCCGCTTAAAGTGGCGATAATCGCGTTATAGGCAGGGTTTAGTGTGAAAATAACTGTTCTGCAAAGGCCATTTTTACATTCTATATCATTAAGTAATTTGGTTATACTTGCAATTTCAAAATCATTTCCAATTCCTGCAAAACCGCCGGCAGGTCCTGCGATGGATTTTAGCCTATCACTAGTTTGCCTGAGTGCACCAACGTGTAAAAGCATTGTAAGGTTTTTCTTACTGTAAATGCAACCTAAATTAAACAAAATATCACTTTTTAAAGCCTCGCTTTGTTCTTTCTTTAGGGTATTGCCTTGCACTGTAAGTTTAAAGTAATCTTCTTCTTTTTGGTCTTTTGAGTATCTAAATCCATTATCTAAAGCGTGGTCGCAAAATTTACAGCCTAAGCTTTTAAAATAATCAATTCGCATTTCAATCGCTTTATAATAATCGTTTAGAGTTGAAATTTTTATATTGGTGATCCTTTCCAGCTTTTCAATAAATAGTTTATTAGGTGATAAAATGTCGTCAGCGCGAAGAGATGGCGCGAAGTTTGGAGTGCTTGCGTAGAAGCAAACGTCATCGCAAATATTAGCGCAAGGAGCTGAATATTCAACGTTAAAGCGGCTTATAAGTCCATAAACGGTATATTCTTCATCTTGCAGTTTTTCATTGGTCAGTTCCCAAATTTTAAGTGCGTTGGTTTGATTTATAGGCAAATCAATATCAAAAACATTTTGAAATTCAAGAAGCGACCAATCATAAACGGGTGTTCCAACCAGTGTAGGAAAAACCTTGCACCAAGCAAGAAATTTATCGTAGTCGCAACTATTTCCAGTTATATATTTTTCTTCAACGCCACAAATACGCATAAGTCTATGCTTGTATGGATCTGGAGTAATCCATAATTGAGTGATATTTTCAAACCTTCTATTATTTTTTAAGTCCTCTGAACTTAGATGATTGTGATAATCAATTATGGGCAAATGCTTTACGCTTTGGTAAAGTTTTTTTGCAAGATCAGAGTGTAAAATCATTTCTTTCATGTTAGCCTATCCTTTCAAGCTCTATTAAAAGTAGGGCGTTGTTGCTGAATGATAGAGGAATTTCACCGCAACCGTTAAAAATTGCTTTATATTGGTTAATAGGTGCAATATTTCCTTCTTCTTGTAAAATTTTAATCTGCTCGCTGTCGAAAACGTCACCCCAGCCTTTTGATTTTGCTAAGTTGTATGGGTTGGTGTTGTTTTCATCTATTTGCCAAATTTTTACGTTGTAATCTCCGTTAACACCTTGTAAATTTAAGCAATCGTTAACGCGTGGTAAATTTTTGTCAAAATTTTGTGATGCATAAGAAAGAAGTATTGCATAATTTTCCTTTTCATCCTTGGTTGCTAAGAGGTCAATATCGCTATTATCAGTAGCGCTATCTACCATAACGCTTTTAAGCTTAGCAGTTATGACGTATGCGTTGTATATTGGTTTTTTAATAAAGTTTAAGGTGAAAAAGTTTCTAAAGCCCGAAAAGTCAACCAGCATTTCGTGTTGACCTGAAAGGCAAATCATCATTTTACTAACCGATACTCCTGCTTTAACGTATGCAGTTATCATTTTTCCAAAATAAACTGCAAAACGGCTATCCTCTCTAAACATTAATTCAGGGCACTCGTCGCGGTTAAAAAATCCCTGAGTTGCAGCACCCCATTCGTCAACGATAATTTCCTTTCCTTCTGGAAATACTTCGTTTATAATTTTTAAATGTTCTTCGTGCTCTTGCAAGGTGTTAGTTACACAAAGTGGGCGCGTATTGTTTGCAATTTTGGGCGGAGTGCTTCCGTAAGTGTGGATTGAAATAAAGTCAAGGCGTATGTTTTCACGCTTGGTTGTAAGTAAAAATTCCTTTAAAAAATAGTTTAAATCGCCCGCAACCGACGGCCCGCCAATTTTAAGTTTATCGCTCACGCGCATAACACCGCTTGCAAAGCCTTTGTAAAGCTTTACGTATTCGGTATATCTTGCAATTTTAGCTTCGGGCGAATAATCTAAATCGCTTAAAAAGAAAGGCTGAATATCAGGTTCGTTATAGCATTGTAGATACCAAGAAGAAACTGTATCTAATCCATATCGTTCAACGATATGCTTAGTATACTGATAGCACACTTCTTCCCACAAAGCGTAATCCTTTGGTTTAGATGTTGTTATCATTTTACCCTTATAACGAGTTTTGTTTTTAGAAACGTTGCTTTGAACGTTGGGTTTTTCCGCAATACAAGGGGGGATAAAGTTATAAGATAAAAATATACCGAAGCCTTGTTTTTTCATATAATCAAGGCGAACGTCGTTAAGCGTAAAATCGTAAACAAATTCACCCTTATCGTTTATGCTTACTATATCTTCAAGCATTGTATACATTCTTACGGTATTGGCAACACTGTCGATTTTAACGTTGTCTAATATTCTTTTTCCCCAGTCGTCTTCAATAGCATCGGTTGGGTGAAAGTGGATGTTATTCCAAAAATTAGTAATAGTTTTTATTTGTTTATTAGCATAAATTTCAATCATAATAATTACCGCCTTTTTTATGATTATAACAAATTATTTTTTTTGTTTCAATATCGAATTTGATTATTTTTTGTACTATTCGAGCAATTTAAAAAAAGATTTTTCAAATTTGATTAAAAAGATGTTTCTTTATAATTAGCTAAAGCATTTTGAGATTTAGAAAAAAGAATAAAAAATGATAAGAAAAGACAAAAAAAAGATATGCTAAAATATTGTCTTTTTTTTGCAAATAATTATAATTAAAAGTAGGAAAAAGTTTTTGTTTAAAAAAAAGGAAAAAAACTTAAATATGGAAAAAGTAGAACAACTAACTACTGCGGTAGAAAACAAACAAAAATCTCAGTATAAAATATTTAGCAAAAAGGAAGATTTGCCTATAAGAATTTCTAACGGTTATCTTATGCTTTATATGATATCTGGCGAATGTAAACAAAAAATAAACGGTAAAACACATGAGTTTATTGAAGATGCTTACGTTTTAGTTAGACCAAATGAAAAACACGAAATAGTTGATATTGATTCAAACACCATAATTTTTAGCGTGCAAATTTGTAGTGAAGAAATGGATAAGATTTTATCATATTTTGGAACTAAAGTTAAATCTTACGTTAAAAAAAATAAAACTATACTTAGCGTTTACGGCGATTTTAATGTAAAGTATAAAGTTGATGAAGTATACGAAAGAATACTAAAACACGGCGATGACGACGGCATTTTAAGGCATTTATTTGCAATAGAAATCGTTACGGGAATTATAAGAAAAATGCACAGAAAACAAATGGCGGATGAAATTCCTGAAAGGTTAGTGCGCGCGCTAAACGAAATGCGAAAAATTGAAAATTTGCGTGAAGGCGTGCCTGCATTAGAGCGCTTAACCTATTATTCAAGACCGCAACTTTGCAGAATAATAAAAAAATGTTATAGGCTTACTCCGCTTGAATACGTAACTAACATAAGATTAAATTTTGCATATAATTTTATCAAATATTCTGGAATGGATTACGAAATAGTTGCTGAACATGTAGGGTATCAATCGACAAGCTATTTTTATAAGCTGTTTACGAAAAAATTTGGTATAACACCATCAAAATTAAGAAAGGAATCATTGAAAAAATAATATATAATAAATGCACTATCGAAAAAGCTATAAAGCAATATGATAGTGCATTTTTTTATTTACTAAATGATAAGAAAAAACCAAAAGATGAAAAGTTTAAATATTGAATTTTTAAGCACACTATATTATAATTTATTTGAAGAAACAAAGACTCATACTTTTATGCTCTTTGAAGCTTGAATTTGATTATTTTTAGATATAAACTGTGTGCAAAAATAAGGAATTAAACGATGTCTATTTTTAAGCTTGAAAAACTTAATATATTATCTGCTAACTTGGGAAATGAAAGCTCTTTGCCTCCTATTGCCGTAAAATTAAGTTTAGGCGATATATCAAACGATTCTATTTTAGATGAAAACGATGGTTTATTTATAAACTATGGGGCTGTAGAAAGTGCTTATCCTTATCGCTATCAAGATTTATACGATCGTAAATTGGAGTTAATAAAGTACGATTCGGTTGTGTTAGAAAATGATTACATAAAGGCAACTTTTATTCCACAATTCGGTGGAAAATTATGGTCACTTATAGATAAAACTTCAAACAAAGAGTTATTATTTAAAAATTCTGTTGTTCGCCCATGCAACTTAGGCGTTAGAAACGCGTGGCTTTCTGGTGGTATTGAGTGGAATGCTTGTTTTAAGGGGCATAACCCTTTTACCTGTTCTCTTATTAACACAGCAAAAACATATTTAAAAGATGGAACACCAGTTCTACGTTTTTATTATTTTGAAAGAATAAGAGTAGCTATAGTACAAATGGATTTTTTCTTGCCTAAAAATTCCAAAATGCTACACGTAAGAACAAGAATAACTAATCCTAATGATGAAGTTATACCAATGTACTGGTGGTCTAACGTTGGCGTTGTTCAAAAAGATGGCGATAGAGTGGTTGTTCCTGCGAATAAGTCGTATACTGTTAATCTTGATAATCAACCAATCAAAATTAGCGTTCCTGTTTATAATAATATTGACGTAACCTATCCAAGCGCAAATCTTACTTCAAATGACTTTTTCTGGACTATTGATGAGAATAAACGCCATTACATAGCGCAACTTGATAAAGATGGTTATGGGCTTTTTCAAACTTCAACTTCAAGATTGCAAGGAAGAAAAACCTTCGTTTGGGGAAATTCACAAGGTGGGGCAAAGTGGATGAACTTTTTAACTGCCGATAATGAAAGTGGTGCATACGATGAAATTCAATGTGGGCTTGCTCGCACTCAATATGAATGCATTCCTATGCCACCCAAAACTGTATGGGAATGGATAGAAGTGTATGGGGCACTTAATACCGATAAAAATTTAGTTCACGGTGCTTGGAATGATGCTCAAAAAGAAGTAGAAGGTGCTATAGACGAACTAATAACGCAAAAGCAATTAGATGATTTATTAGAAGACACGCGTGAAATGGCTAAAAGCCCGGCAAAAGAAATTTTATTTTCTATGAATGACGGTTGGGGGAGCTTAGAGTTATTAAGAAGAAAGCAAGAAGGAAAAAGCTTGCTTATGAACGATCACCTTGATTTTGGCGAAGTTCAACCCGAACAGTCAACGTGGATTAATTTGCTAAAAGAAGGAACTGTTGGAAATCATTCTAAAGATGAAGTTCCTGATAGCTATAATGGTCAAAAAGAATGGATTAAAATGTTAGAACAAGCTATAAATAATAAGGATAAGCAAAACTGGTATGCTTATTATTTATTAGGAACGGCTTTAATTTCAAAAGATGAATTTATTCGCGCCGAAAAGTTTATAAAAAAATCAATTGCGCTTTGCAGTTGTGCGTGGAATAACTATGCTCTTGCAATAATATACAAAAAAACGGGCAGAAATAAGCTTGAATTTAAAAAGATGATGCTTGCTTATCAAATGCGCTCTAACGATTTATCTTTAGCAAAAGAGGTTTTACGCACTGCTTATGAAAACGGCGAAAGCAAAAGCGCAGTGGAAATTTATGAAAATGCCTGCGCAGAGGTTAAGGATAATAAGCGCTGTTTATTATATTATGCTTATGCATTGGCAAGAACGGGTAGAGTTAAGGAAGCTGAAGAAATATTGTGCGGAAAGGATGGTAAAACGTATTTAGTAGTGCCCGATATTCGAGAATGTGAGTTAACTGAAACACAATTGTGGTTTTATTTGCAAGAGCTTAAGGGCTTAAAAGCAAGTGATATCGGTGAGCCACCAAAAGATCTTGACTTTAGAATGTTTACAAAAAGAGAAGGCTGGCTTGAATAATATGACTAACGAACAGATTGGAATGGTTTTAAGCATTTGCGGAATGCTTGTAACGGTATTTTCTTTTCAGTTAAAGAAAAAGGCGCTACTTTTGGCAATGCAAACGGTAGGAAGTGCCTTTTATTTGGTGTCTTACGTATTTTCAAATGGCGGAATAGCGGTTATATTGAACGTTATTTTTATTATTCGTAATTTCTTATTCATTACAGCTAAAGAAAATAAAAAAAGAGCAATGCTAATATGTGTTCTTTTGTGGATTGCTTATCTTATTTCGTACCTTTGTTACGTTATTTTTACTCCACTTGCACTCAGTGAAAAATTATGGAATTTACTTCCTGTAGTCGGTTCGTTTTTTGGAACGTTTGCAATAACTAAGAGTAATGCAAATTCTTTACGAGGTTGGAAGTCTTTAGATTCTATTTCCTGGCTTACATTCAATATTCGCATAGGATTAGGGGCGCTTGGTGGAATTATAGGTGAAATATTTAATCTTGCCTCAATAGGTATATCAATATTGCGTTTTAGAAAGGGAGAAGGAATATTTGATGAAAAGGATAGATAGATTATCTGCTTTAATAGAGTGTTCAACAGCTAGCACGCCTACAATAGAAAGCCTTAAACAATATATAAATATGCTTGCACAGATGGGCTATTCGGAGTTGTATTTGGGATTAACAGATGCTTACAAAATTGAAACTGAACCCTATTTTAACTATATGCGTGGTGGATATACGACCGAGCAGTTAAATGAAATAGATAGTTATGCAAAAAAGCAGGGAATAGAGGTTATAGCATCCATTCAAACGCTTGCGCACTTACATTATTTAAAAAAATACGGTCCTTATACCGAGCTTTTTGATACCGATCATATTTTATTGGTTGGGGATGAAAGAGTTTATGCTTTGATAGAAAAAATGTTTCAAACCATATCAAGTGGTATAAGCTCTAAAAAAATTCATTTGGGTTATGATGAAGCAAAGGGATTAGGAACTGGTAAATATTATGATTTACATGGAGAAAACGATCCAAGAGAATTGCTTTTGCGCCATCTTAAAAGGGTTATCCAAATAGCTGAAAAATACGGCTATACCTGTGAAATTTGGGCAGATACCTTAATGAATGAAAGAAAATCCAAAATTACGGCAAAGGAAATTAAGGAAAGTTTACCCGATAGCACTGAGGTTATTTATTGGAACTACTATCTTGGTGATTATAACAAACTTTGCACAGAGGTTGATAAACTTAAATGTCATGCAGATAAAGTAGGCTTTGCCGGCTCTGTTTTAAAGGCTTCAGGATTTGCGCCTTACAACCGCATAAGCATTCAAAATATATTAACTCAAATGCGCGTTTGTGCTGAAAAGGGGATAAGTCATTATATGGTTACGCTTTGGACCGATAATGGCGCACAATGTAGTGAATGGGCTGTTCTTCCAGCACTATTTACTGTAGCGGAATATGCTAATGGTAATATTTGTTGTGAAGAAGAAGTGGATAAAAATAAATTTTTTGAAATAACGGGTTGCTATTACGATGATTTGAAAAAATTGGATTATTTGAATGATCCTTTTAAACGCAACCTGCCAACCCGAAATACTAACAGCTACTGGATATTGTTTGCAGATATAATGCTTTGTAATTATGATTTACTGCTTTCTGCAGGAGTTGGTAAGGCTTATAAAAATCTTGCAAAAGAATACGCAGAAAGTGCAAAGCGCAATGTATGCAAAGAGGTTTTTGAAATAACTGCAAAAATGGCGGAGATTTTGGCTATTAAGAGTGAAATAGGAGTAAATTTGCGCAAACTGTATAAAGAGGGTAACTTAGAAGGGTTAAAGAAACTTCAAGCTGAAGAATTAACCCTGCTTATAGATAGAATGAAGGAGTTCATACCGGTATTCAACAGATATTGGCTTAATCAACGAATGGGATTTGGGCTTGAAAGAAATCATTTATTTTTAGGCGGTCAGGTTGCAAGATATAAATACATTTACGAAAGGATAAACGAGTATTTAAAGCATGGAAAAAGAGTTGATGAGCTTGAAGCACAAGCTTTGCCACCAGTCTTTTTAAAAGATATAAGCGAAGATAATTGCATTGAAGTAGATTTAAAAAATATTTTAACTTATTGCGGTTTCTAATAAAATATAGACAACTATAAACTTTACGCGAGGATACAATATGAAAGCTTGGCAAAAGGTCAAAGATATAGGTTATGACATTTCCTGTTGGTTTCATAATCTTAAAAACAAACTTTTTAAAAACCGACAAAAGAAATCGAATTTTAGCACTAAAAAGAAAAGTCAGAGTATATTTGTATTTGCAATGCTAATAGTTCCGATAATTCACTTTTTAGTTTTTTGGGTGTACGTAAATTTCAGTTCAATAATGTTTGCGTTTCAAAAGAATACACCTACTGGCATAGTATTTACGTTAGAGAATTTTGAGTATGCAATAAAAGAAATTTTTAGGGAAGGCTCAACTATTTCAAGCGCGTTAAAAAATACGCTTGTAACGTGGGTTTTAGATAACGTAGTTATGTTTGCGTTATCTATTTTATGGTCTTGGTTTATTTACAAGCGCATAAAGGGGGGAGCTGTATTTAGAATAATATTTTACATACCTGTAATAGTTTCAGGTGCAGCTGTAACTACAATATTTACCTTTATGTTGCAAGCAAAAGGGCCTATTGGACAGTTATATCAAGTACTTTACCACACAAAAGAAGTCCCTTCCTTTTTGTTAGATGAAAGGTACGCCATGAAAACGGTGTTAATCTATATATTTTTAACAGGGTTTGGTGGAAACATGGTACTGCTTTCGGGTGCTATGTCAAGAATTCCAAAAGAAATGATGGAATCTGCAATTATGGATGGTTGCGGAATGTGGCGTGAAATATTTAATTTCGTTATTCCACTATGTTGGTCAACACTTTCCACAATGCTAATAATAAGTTTGGCTGCTTTGTTTACCGCATCTGGTCCTATTCTATTACTTACGGGCGGAGCGGGAAAAACATTTACCCTTTCTTATTGGATATTCTACCAAGTTAAGTTTTTAGGAAAATACAATCAGCCTGCGGCATTAGGTTTGATATTTACTTTTATAGGCATGCCTATAGTTTTAGGCGTACGTTGGTTTTTCGGTAAATTCTTTACCGATCTTGAATATTAGGAGGTGTAATTATGGCAAAAGATACTTCTATAATATTTAACCGTAGAACGACGGGTGAAAGAATATGGTTTATAGCCGCATTTGTTATATTCATACTCTATTCACTTTTGGTAATAGCATTCTTTGGTTGGGCGTTGAAGTGCTCGCTTATGGATCTTGATGAGTTTTATTATAATCCCGTAGCGTGGCCCTCAAAATTACATTTTGAAAACTATAAAATTGCATTTGAAGTGTTGGAATATTCAAACACAACCTTCTTTGGGATGGTTATAAACAGTTTATGGTTTTCTATTGGTGGAGCAGTGTTAAACGTATTTATACACTGTTGTACCGGTTACGTTTTTGGCAAATATGAATTTTGGGGCAAAAAGTTTATGTTAAGCGTAGCGATTTTTACTATGATTATTCCCATAGTAGGTGCATTACCTGCAAGCTATAGGCTTATTTGTGGAACGCTTGGTATTAATAACTCACCGTTATATTTAATAACAATGCTTGGCGGACTTGGCTCTAATCTTATGATTATGATGGCATTTTTTAAGGGCATTGATAGATCTTATGCAGAGGCAGCTTTTATCGACGGAGCAACCGACTGGCAGGTATTTATAAAAATAATGATTCCTATGGCAAAAGGACCTATTTTAGCAATTGGCATTATGGCGGTAATAAGCGGATGGAACAATTACACTACACCTATTTTGTATCTAGATAAAATGCCTACCTTAGCTTCAGGTTTATACTATTTTAATCAAGCAATTCAGTACGTTGACAATAAGCCAGCATACTTTGCCGGTGTTATAATGACTATGATTCCCGCATTAGTACTGTTCAGTATTTCAAGCAATAGAATTATGGGTAACGTAGTAATGGGTGGATTAAAAGGCTAAACGACTTTAGACTTACGATTTATAAATAAAAATTATTTATCGTTTGACATTAAAGTCTTAAAAAATATAAAAAAAATAACGTAAAACGTTAAGGAGAAGAAAAATGAAAAAAGTTATCAAAAAAATATTTACCATGCTTCTTATTGCAAGCATCACTGTAAGTTCACTTGGTATTTTTGCAAGTTGTACAGGCAACAGCACAAAAGCAGATGCCAGCGTTACTAAAATTGCCCTAATCCAAAAGGGCTACGGAAAAGCTTTTTTAGAAGCTTTAGTTGTAGAATACAACAAAACGGCAACAACAAAGGTTGAAATTGCCGAATCTACGAGCTTTATGGATTATGTAGAAACTACTTTGTTATCAGGGCCTAAGGCAAACGACATCGACCTTTATTTCTCTATTCAAGGTAACAATGGTGCGTTTGGATATATCGCACAGGGTAAAGCAAACGGCTACGATTGTATTTTTGAAGATTTATCAGACATTTACAATTCAGTACCTACAGGTTACGGTGAAGAAGGTAAACCTTTTAAAGAAATGCTTAATGAATATTTCGTTGAAGCTTCAACTTATACAAACGGCAAACAATACTTAATTCCTTGGGCAACTGGTATTGAAGGTTTAATGTATAACACTGCTTTATTTGAAAAGCATAATTTAAGCGTACCAAGAACAACCGATGAATTATTTGCACTTTGTGATTCTTTATTGGGTGAAGACGGCGTTCCTAAATATGAAAATGAAAAGGGCATTCCTATTTATCCTTATACTTTCTCTGGAAAGGTTAACTATGGTATGTATCTAAACACCGTTTGGTGGGCTCAATTTGAAGGTATTGATACCTTTAATAACTTCCTTGAAGGAAAAGATGCAAATGGTAATTTAACTCCTGAGATTTTTGCTCAAGAAGGTAGATTAAGCGCATACAAAAAATATCATAAACTTATAAGTAAAGCAAGTGGTTATACCGATGTTAACGCTAATGGTAATGACTTTACTACTGCTCAAACTTCATTCTTAAAAGAAGAGTCATTTATGATTGCAACCGGTGACTGGGTAGAAAGAGAAATGGAATCAAGCTCTTCAAATATTAAAACTATAGAATTTATGCCTATTCCTGTAAACAGCGATATCATTGATGAAGGTAGTGCTCTTCCTGATCACTCTATTAAAAGCGATGCGGATCTTTGCGCTGTTATCGACTACGTAAACGGAAAGAGTGAAACTCTACCTACAGGCGTTACTCAAGCAGACGTTGATTTCGTTGCATCTGCAATGAGTATGTATATGACTGAAGGTGACGGACACGTTATGTTTATTCCTTCATATGCAAATCAAATCAATGGTGCAAAAGATTTTATTAAATTCGTTATATCTAAACAAGGTCAAGAAATAATGATTAAAAACGGCATGGGTAACAGAATCCCTATGGATATTGATATGACCAAAATGGATGCATATAACTCACTTTCTCAATTACAAAAGTCAAAAATGACTATTATGGATGGTATAACCTACGTTGGTAGAAAATATAACAGCGCTATTACCTTTAACGGTGGACTTTCTTTATGGTATTCAGTTGATACTAATACATGTGACGCTTCATTCAGTATGAACACTAGCTCTTCTTCATACAAGGATGCGGAGACTTACTGGCTACGCGAATGTGAATTAATGAGATCTCAATGGGATAACATTTTACAAAACGCAGGCATTAGATAATTTATAATACTTAAACGAATTTAAACATAGTTTTTAAAAGAAAAATCAACTTAATTATAAGGAGGAAAAAATGAGAAAAGGAGTAAAAGCAATTATGAGCGCCTTGCTTGGTTTAACCATATTAGGCTCTGTGGCTTGTACTGGGGCTCAACCAAACAATCCAGGATCAAACAATCAACACGTTCCTGCCGAAAACTACACGGTATGGGCGGCAAGCACTGCTGAAAAGTTTAAGCAAGACGACTTTTCTAATGCAAAAGAAGGAAATATGCAAATCAATATAGAAGCGGTTAAAAATGAGTACGAATCTGCTCAGTTAATCATTTCTACGTCAGACGATATTTCATCTTATTATTTAGAAAAGAGTGATTTGGTTTGTGGAGAAAACAGCATTTCGGCATCAAACGTCCAAGTTTATAACGTGTTATACGTTGAGCTTTCTAGCGAAAGAGACTTGGCTAACTATGGTGGCGGTATTTATCCCGATGCATTAGTTCCTATCGAAAAGGCTAAAGAATATGGAGAATTAAAGGCTAGCGCAGATACTAACGTTCAATTATGGATAACTGTATATGTTCCAAAGGAAACGGTTGCCGGCGTGTATAATGCTAACTTTAAACTTACAATTGATGGAAAAGAGTTATCTGTTCCTGTTAGTGTTACCGTTTATGACTATACTTTAACGGATAAGAATAATGCGCCTTCAATGTTTACTTATCGTCAAGACAGAATAGGTGTCGGTGAACTTGACAATAGTACCGCGATGATGGAAAAGTATTACGATTATTTTTCCGATTATCGTATAATGCTTCAAGAATTACCTATTGAATCATTAACACCCACAGAACTAGCTGATGCGGTAGAAAAGTACTACGATCAAATGACAACATTCAGTTTGCTAAGCAGCAAGGGTACTATAACTACTAATTTTTCAAGAAACAGAGAAAGCATAAAGGCTCAAATTCTTGAACTCGCAAAGAGAAGTACTGCAGAAAAGAATCTTGTTTCTAAGGCAGCAATTTACTGTATGGATGAACCTAACGTTCAAGGTGATGACAGCGATAACGTTATCCAAACGGCTATAAACACAATGAATGATTGGTATGCAATGCTTAATGAAGTTATTGCAATTATCTCTACTGACGATAGTGGTGATTATACAAACTTTAAAAATTATCCAGATTGGGAAGATCAAATTAAAACTATTCCTAATATCGTTCCGCACACCATTGGAAGTATGCAATGGCTTATAGGTAATGAAAATAAAGCAAAAGTTCAAGAATACTTAACTGCGCTTGAAACTATCTGCCCTGTATTTACAACTTTTGATGATGCAACGTATTATGATTTAATGGATTTGGTTGAAAAATATGATCTTAATCTATGGTGGTATGGTTGTACAAATCCACAAGCTCCTTATCCTACTTATCATATTGGCGATTTAAACCTATTATCGTCAAGAACGGTAAGTTGGCTACAAATGAAATACAATATTGGCGGTAATCTATATTGGGGCGCAGCAGGTTATGCAACAGAAGACGAAAAGACCTTTGAATATCCCGTAAACGTTTACAAATATCCTTATATGAAGTCAAATGGTAGATTTGTTGGTGGGGATGGTTATTTAACCTACCCTGGTGCAAGATACGGTATTTATGGGCCTATTCCTTCTATGCGCTTAATGTCTATAAGAGATGGTCTTGAAGATTACGAATTACTATATGCATTAAAGCAAAAATATACAGATTTAAAGCAAACGTCATATACCGATTTAAACGTTGAAGATATGATGCAAAGATTTTATAATTCACTTTCTTATCGCGGTACAAATATGAACAGAGATGGTCAAAATGGACTTGATTTTGCTTCTTTACGCCGTGAGCTTGTAACTTCTATTATTGAATTAGGTGACGATTGTGAATTTGTTATTGGCTCAACTTCAATCGAAGAAAATCAAGCAACGGTAGTTTACTACGCAAAAGCGGGCTATACTGTAACTATTGACGATCAAATTCAAACACCTAATAGTGGTAATAAATACGAGTACGTTTTAGATTTATCTGTAAATGAAGATTTAACTATTAAATTAGAAAAAGAAGGTAAGGTTTACCAATATACAAAACATATAGGAACACCTTTAATTTCTCTTGTAACATTTGATAATTGGTCTGCAGAAACCGTTGCTGAGTACGCTGTAGTTAACGGTGGCGATGGTAGTGAAGTGTCTATTACCGAAGACTCTGCGTTAGGTGTAAAAGGTAAAGGTTTATACGTAAAAACGTTAAGCAAGTTTGTTGGCGACACTTATAAGGATGCAACCTTCAAACCATACGTAAAGATTTCGACAAAAGCATTTGCAGGTGAAAACAATATTGCAGATCTTTCTTATGTTAAAGTTAAAGTATTTAACAATTCAAGTTCTGATATATCAGTAGAAATTAAACTTGAAAAGGGAAAGAAAAATTACTCAATTGGTACTTATAATCTAAAAGCAGGTGCAAATGAAATAATTTTAACGATTGATAGAATAGAATGGGCTGAACTTGCAGACACAGAATATATTTCTATTATATTTGAAAATGCGGGTAGCATTGATGCACCAGTTGGTTACGAAATAGTAATTGATAACCTTCACGGTAGTAAATAAACAAGGAGGTGCTTAATATGAAAAAAATATTTATTGTTTTATTAGCGGTATGCTCTATGGTATGTACTACAATTGGATTAACTGCGTGTAGCGATACATCGCAACAACCGGTTAAAGAAAAAATTGAAACAATAGTTTCTTTTGACGATTATAATGACGTTTTGCTTACTTTAAGAAAGCTTGGTAATAGCTTTGGTAGAACTGAAATCAATAAAGATATGACTTATATCACACAGGGAACTGGTTCACTTAAAGTTCAACCTGAAGGAGATTACTCCCATCCTGATAAAATACCTTATTTATTATTTGGTTTTGTAGGAACTAATGCTAAAACTTGTGATTTTAGTAATTTTTCAACTGTTAAGTTCGATATCTACAATGCCGAAGATAAGGAACTTACTATTACTACTTCTTGGAAATTTCCTTCAAACAGCGGTGAAGAAGTATTTATTGAAGAAACTACTACTAAACTTGCCCCAAAGAAATGGACTACTATTTCTTTAGATATGGAAAAGGTTGTATATGAGTACAATGCTTCCATGGCTCTTGAATTGAAAATTGATTTCCACGAATTTAAAAAGAACAAAGAGGATACAATTAACACTTTTTATATCGATAATTTAAGGGGCGAAAACCTTGATTCTGAACGTAAAGTAATACAAGTTGTTGATTATCTAAAATATAATGCTTTACATTTAGAAGGCGAAAGTTATGATTTTGACGTAAGCTCGTTAAATGCATATATCGGTAAGGCTGGTGACGGAAAGGGTGATTCATCTTCTATAAGTTACTCTGTTCGTAAAGGTTACGGTAAAGACGGTGAGTTTTTAGCTCCAAAAACTACTAACGTATATACTTTAACAGAAGGCAAATATACGGTTATAATTAGGGATTTAAATGAATTAGCAAAGGATAAAGAAGTTTACTTTGACGTTTATAATCCAAATACTCGTAAAGTGTTTGACTTTGAATATTTGTCAGATTTTAATAGATTTAGCCCAGATGGCGCACAAAACGAATCTTACATCAATATAGTTGAGTTAGACGGTTTAAATACGCCAAGCCCTGCTTTAGGTGCAAGTAATAATCACGCAATGAAGATAATCATGCCTTCACCTCGTATTTATCCTGCATTCTATTTTGAACTTGGTAGAGAGTATCCTGTAAATACGGAAATTAGCTTCAAGGTATTTATTGATTTACCACAAGAAGAAAGTGTTATTAACCGTATGGAAATTTACCCAAGAAAAACAAGTGCTGCGTCTGCTAGGTCAACTTTTGGATTAACACCTGAAGATTATGGCATTTGGAAAGAAATAAGAGTGGTTTTAGCAGAAAATACAGATACTGTTTGGGCATTCTTCCACTTTGCTGGTCTTAACAATACAGGCGTTGTTGCTTATCTAGATGACTTTGCAGTAAGTTCTGTTCCTGTTGAATTTTCAATAAAAGATGGTGGGTTAACCTTTGAAAATGATGATATTCACATATCACACTTAATTTCAGATGGAACACTAAACGCGAACAATAACCCATCGGATAAAGAACGCATTGCTTATGCAGATGAGGGAATCGCTGCACCAAGCCCAAACAATAATTACGGCGTTAAAATTACTGGGGCAGCAGGTCACATATACCCAGCGTTTAGAATTGAATTTGGCGAAGTAATTAAAAAAGGTCAATTTATTACCTTTAAATTGTTTGTAAATGATGATCCTAATAAAGATTATCACGTTAATAGAATAGCTTGCAAGCCTGAGCTTTCAGGCATAAGAGGCGGAGAACTTTCACGTGCCTTTATCAAGAGTGAATATAATAAGTGGATTGATTGTTCATTTAAATTAAACAGCGATTCTGATTGTATTTGGGTATTTTATGCATATAATACAACTAATCCTGATTTGGTACAAGGTGCATCAATTTACGTTGACGATTGTAAAATAGTTCAATCATCTGCAGATATTACCAGTGGTTATAGCTTTGAGAGCGAAGAGCCTTTCGTGTTCGATGCTATTCCTAGCGGTGTATTAAATGCAAACACTCAAAGTGGTGCAATTAGTCGTGTGGCTTATGAAGATGAAAATATTCCTACCGTTGGCGAAAATAATGCTTATGGTGTTAAAATTGAAGCTGATTCTAATAAAGCAGCATTAGTATTTAGAATTAACTTTGGTAAACAATTAAGCGCAGGCGATGAGATAAGCTTTAATATTTACGTTAAACAACCAACAAGCGTTACCGATGCTTCTAAACTTATGAGATTAAACGCTAAGCCTGAATATACTACTACAACTGCAACTCGCGGTAGCAGCAATATGGTTAAGGCGTTTAGCGGTGCATCAACCTCATTTAAATATGAAACTTGGTTAACCGTAACCTTTACTTTAACAAAAGTAAATGCAAACGATCCTAATGGTATTTGGGTTGGTATGGAATATCCAAGCGGTATTACTAACTATTCGGGCGTTATTGCTTATATTGATAACGTGGTTTATACGAAAGCTGAACAGTTTGATAAAACTCCTGCCATCGAAGAAGGTTATAATTTTGAAGACAATGCAAAATTAGATGATATGGTTTCAAGCGGTGTATTGAACGCAACTGCTCAAAGTGGTGCAATTAGTAAAGTAAAATATGCCGATGAGGGTATAACTACTGATGATGCAAATAAATACGGCGTTAAAATAGTAGCAGATGCTAATATGAGCGCATTAGTATTTAGAATCAACTTTGGCAAACAGTTAAGCGCAGGCGATAAGATAAGCTTTAATATTTACGTTAAACAACCAACAAGTGTTACCGATGCTTCTCAACTTATGAGATTAAACGCTAAGCCTGAATATACTACTACAACTGCAACTCGCGGTAGCAATATGGTTAAGACGTTTAGCGGTGCATCAACCTCGTTTGAATATGAAACTTGGTTAACCGTAACCTTTACTTTAACACAAGTAAATCCAAACGACCCTAATGGTATTTGGGTTGGTATGGAATATCCAAGCGGTATTACTAATTATTCGGGCGTTATTGCTTATATCGATAACGTAACTTACGAAGAAAAGGTTGAGCTTTCTAAGATTGAAGGCGTAACATTTGAAGGCGCTTCATACTACCATGATGGCAAAGAAAAGCAAATTTTAGTTAGTGGAACATTACCTGAAGGCGTAACTGTTGCTTATACTAATAATAAAGCAACCGAAGTTGGTGTATATAGTGCAAAAGCAGTTTTATCAGGTGAAGGCTATGAAACTTTAACTTTGACTGCAACCCTTGAAATTAAGGCTTTAAGAGAAATAACTGGGGTTACCTTTGAAAATGCTTCATGTTACTATGATAGCAAAGAAAAGCAAATTCTTGTAAAAGGCGAATTACCTGAAGGCGTAACTGTTGCTTATACTAATAATAAAGCAACCGAAGTTGGTGTATATAGTGCAAAAGCAGTTTTATCAGGTGAAGGTTATGAAACTTTAACTTTGACTGCAACCCTTGAAATTAAGGCTTTAAGAGAAATAACTGGGGTTACCTTTGAAAATGCTTCGTATTACTATGATAGCAAAGAAAAGCAAATCCTTGTAAATGGCGAATTGCCTGAAGGCGTAACCGTTGCTTATACTAACAATAAAGGAACTGAAGTAGGCGTTTATAACGCTATAGCAACACTTTCTGGCGAAGGCTATGAAACTTTAGAACTTAAGGCAACTTTAGAAGTTATGGCTTTAAGAAAAATAACTGGGGTTACTTTTGAAAATGCTTCATGTTACTATGATGGCAAAGAAAAGCAAATCCTTGTAAATGGCGAATTGCCTGAAGGCGTAACTGTTACTTATAAAGATAATAAAGCGACTGGTATTGGTGTATATAATGCAGTAGCAACACTTTCTGGCGAAGGTTATGAAACGTTGGTTTTAAATGCCGTACTAGAAATAAAAACTTTATCGGGTATAACTGGTATTAGCTTTAAAGATGCTTCTTTCTACTACGATGGAAGCGAAAAAGAAATAGTTATAGAAGGTGAATTACCCGAAGGCGTAGCTGTTTCTTATACTAATAATAAAGCAACCGAAGTTGGTGTATATAGTGCAGTAGCAACACTTTCTGGTGAAGGATATGAAACTTTAGAGCTTAAGGCAACTTTAGAAATCATGGCTTTAAGAGAAATAACTGGGGTTACCTTTGAAAGTGCTTCATATTACTATGACGGAGCAGAAAAGCAAATCCTTCTAAATGGCGAATTGCCTGAAGGCGTAACTGTTGTTTATAATAACAATAAAGGAACTGAAGTAGGCGTTTATAACGCTATAGCAACACTTTCTGGCGAAGGCTACGAAAGCTTAGAGCTTAATGCAACCCTTGAAATTAAGGCTTTAAAAGTGATAAGTGGTATTACCTTTGAAGGTGCTTCGTATTACTATGACGGAGCAGAAAAGCAAATCCTTGTAAATGGCGAATTACCTGAAGGCGTAACCGTTGCTTATACTAACAATAAAGGAACTGAAGTTGGTGTTTATAACGCTATAGCAATACTTTCAGGCGAAGGCTACGAAACCTTAGAACTTAAGGCAACTTTAGAAGTTATAGCTTTAAGAGAAATAACTGGGGTTACTTTTGAAAATGCGTTATATTATTATGACGGAGTAGAAAAGCAAATCCTTGTAAACGGCGAATTGCCTGAAGGCGTAACCGTTGAATATGAAAACAACGTTGTAAAAGAAGTTGGATTATATGAAGCAAGGGCTATTTTATCAGGTGTTGGATATGAAACTTTAATACTTGAAGCAATTATTGAAATAGTTGAACAACCCGATATTGAAAAGGGCTACAGCTTTGAAACTAACGCAGTTCTATCCGATATGGTTAAAAACGGTGTAATTAATACCAGCACTCAAAGCGGTGAAATATCACGTGTTAAATATGCAGATGAAGGCATTAGCGCACCTACAAGCGGTAATGAATATGCAGTTAAAGTTGTTTCAGTTGAAGGTAAGCAATATTTATCATTTAGAATTGATCTTGGCAAGCAACTAAACGCAGGTGATAAAGTAACCTTCAAAATGTATGTAGTAACAGCAACAAGTCCTGCAGTTAAGGTATATGCAAAGTCGGAATATGTAAACGGAAGCTCGGCAACGCGACATGACGATTGGATGAATAGAGAATACAGTGGTGCGTCAACATCGTTTAAATATGCAACTTGGTTAACCTGTACTTTAACCCTAACTGCAGCGGTTACGGATAATCCTAACAGTATTTGGTTCAGTATAGACTACTCTGATGCAAGCACTGCAGAACTAGTGATGTATATTGATGATATTACGGTAGAGAAAGCACCCGCTAAAACACCTACAATCGAAGAAGGTTATAACTTTGAAACTGATGCAGTTCTATCCGATATGGTTAAAAACGGTATAACTAATGCCAGCACCCAAAGCGGTGAAATATCACGTGTTAAATATGCAGATGAAGGCATTAGCGCGCCTACAAGCGGTAATGAATATGCAGTTAAAGTTGTTTCAGTTGAAGGCAAGCAATATTTATCATTTAGAATTGACTTAGGCGAGCAACTAAACGCAGGTGATGAAGTAACCTTCAAAATATATGTAGTAACAGCAACAAGTCCTGCAGTTAAGGTAAATGCAAAGTCGGAATATGTAAACGGAAGCTCGGCAACGCTAGCAGGAGCATTTATGTCAAGAACTTATAGCGGTGCGTCAACATCGTTTAAATATGCAACTTGGTTAACCTGTACTTTCACCTTAACTGCAGTGGGTACGGATAATCCTAACAGTATTTGGTTCAGTATAGAATACTCTGATGCAAGCACTGCAGAACTAGTAATGTATATTGATGATATAACGGTTATTAAAGCTAGTTAAAGAATAAAAGAACATAGCCACTTTAAAAAAGTGGCTATGCTCTCTTTGGTTAAGGAGAAAATATGAATTATTTTAGAAATGAATATCCCCGTCCACAGTTTAAACGCCAAGAGTGGTTATCTCTTAACGGCGAATGGGAATTTTGTTTTGACGATAAAAACGAAGGCTTAAAAAATGGATATGCAAAAGGAAAAAATGTGTTGCCACTTAAAATAATCGTACCATTTGCCTATCAATATTCTGCAAGCGGAATAAATGATTGTAGCTATCATCCAATAGTATGGTATAAACGCACTTTTAAAACAGAAAGCAAGGCTGGAAAACGCGCTTTGTTATGCTTTAACGGATGTGATTATTTAACAGACGTTTGGGTAAACGGTAATCACGTTATTCAGCACAAGGGTGGTTATGCACCTTTTAATGCAGATATAACGGACTATATTTATAAAAACGGCGCAGATAATACAATTGTTGTTCGTTGCTACGACCCATTAGATTCATCTATTCCGCGTGGAAAACAAAGCTGGACTGGTGAGCGCTTTGGTTGTTGGTATATTCCAACTACGGGTATTTGGCAAAGCGTTTGGATTGATTATTTTGGCGAAGATGGCATTAGTAGTTATTCAATTGTTCCAGACGTTGATAATTGCAGCTTTTTTGGTGAAATAAAAACCTTTCGCGCTGTTGCTAACGAGTGCGAGATTACTCTTTCATATAAGGGCGAGCAAATTAAAAAGGTACGCTTTAATTTAGATGGTAAATATACGCGTTATTCTATAGATATTAAAGAGTACCCAATGGTGCAAAAAAACTGCTTATGGTGGCCACATAATCCCAATTTGTTTGATTTTGAGTTCGCCCTTTATTCCGATGGTAAAAGGGTGGATTACGCAATCTCACGCGCGGGCTTAAGAAAAATATCTATTGACGAAAACGGCAAAATTTTATTAAATAACAAGCCTCTTTATCAACGCTTAATATTAGACCAAGGCTATTGGGAGGAAACGGGTATTACTCCGCCTTCTGTTGATGCAATTAGAAAAGACATTCAGTTATGCAAAGATATGGGGTTCAACGGTGCAAGAAAACACCAAAAAATAGAAGATCCTTATTTTTACTATCTTGCAGATGAAATGGGGTACTTTACTTGGTGTGAAATGCCTTCTGCCTATACATTTAATGATGATGAGATTATGGCCATTACTGCACAATGGCAAGAAATTCTTCATACGGTGCGTAATTTTACGTCCATTATTTGTTACGTGCCTTTAAACGAAAGCTGGGGTGTTGATAAAATATTAATTAATCGTTCAATGCAAGATTTTGCACGTTCGTTATACTACTTAACAAAATCAATTGATCCTAACAAGCTTATAAGCACTAACGACGGTTGGGAAAATTTAGATTTAACAGACATAATTTCTATTCATGATTACGCATACGACTCAAATAGTTTCAATAGCGAATACAATGAAGAAAACTATAATAAGGTATATCCTCAAGGTAAAAAACTTTTGTGTGAAGGATGCTATTATAGAGGTCAACCAGTACTATTTACTGAGTTTGGTGGCATTGCTTTAGCCAAAGATAGTCAAAATGGAAATTGGGGGTATAATAACGGTGCAAAAAGTGAAGAGGAATTTTTAAAGCGTTATGCAAACCTTATTGAAGGTATTTATAACCATAAAGACTTTCAAGGCTTTTGCTATACTCAGGTAAGCGATGTTCAACAGGAAGTTAACGGATTGCTCTATGCGGATAGAACGCCAAAGTTTAATTTGCAAAAAATTAAGAAGATCACTGTTAATGAAAAATAAAATTTATAAATTTTACAAAAATTAAAAATTACTATGAGCCTTATAAATACGAACCAAAAGTGTTCGATTGTAAGGCTTTTTTATTGCAATAGTTTGCAAAAATGGAGAGAGTGAAATTTTGAAATTAAAGATTGTATCGTGTTCGGTTTAGACTAAAAAAAGGAAATAAATATAGTGATTTAAAGGTTAAAGTGCTGTTAATCGACTTATAGGCGCACTTTTAAGTGCAAAATATTAAGGTTTAAGCACTTTTTAAGAAAGCAGGTATGCAATAGTGCGCCTGTTTTTTTAATTAAATATGTAAAGAAAAAAGTCGAAATATGAAGTGTTCCCTGTAGGGATTTTTTTTAAAACTATAAAAGGATAGCAAAAAATTTTATGCAAGCCCAAAAGTTTGTTTAACTTTTGGTGTGCATTTCAATTTTGCTATCCTTTTTTTTTGCTTAAAAAAACACAACTTTTATTTGAAAGTATAGTGACTTTTTAAAATTTTTATATAAAGAATATCAACTATATAAATTAGCATTTAATGGTTACTTCTTTTGATACTCAAACAAGCGATATAGTTTTTTTGAAAATCCACCAGCATAGAGTTTTGAAAAAATAAACCTTTCAACCCCTTTTAATTGGTTTATATATTTTTGAGGTATCATTGTGCATTCTTTTGTAAAAACAAGTTTTTCGGTTTGATAAGCTTGTGGATCATCTATACCATAAACTTCAGTTACACCTACGTCATTTATAGGGTTTCTTAGCTTTGACATTTTAGCGGCAAAAGAAGTATAAGCGTCCACCAAAAGTAAAATACTTTCAAAATGAGAGCAAAGACTATTTGCTAATTTTTGCATTTCATCTACAGTCAAGTACATACTTACGCCTTCCATAACGATGATGGCAGAC
>JAFWXT010000032.1 GCA_017522945.1 Clostridia bacterium | reverse complement strand
TCTCGCGTTTCACCAAAAACGCTCGAAAAAAATCTGGCGTTAATTAACGCCAGACCTAAAAAAATATTATTTTTTAAAAAACCTATAGATTTATTTAATGAAAATCTTTCAAAGTGTTGCACTTAGTTTGACAATTCATCTTAAACTATACCATGTCGTTTTTACCAATCAAATAATCAACTGTAACCTCAAAAAAGTTAGATAAAATAATTAGTTGGGAAATAGAGGGCTCGCTATTGCCTTTTTCCCAATGTGAAATCGCCATTTTAGAAACGTTTAAAAGGTCACCTAATTGTTTTTGCGATATATTCTTTTCAAGTCTTAATTCTTTTAATCTACTTTTAAATGCACTCATAATTAAATTGTAACAAAAAATGTTACAAAATGCTTGACAGTAACAAAAATTGTTACTATAATTATAAGTAGAATAATTATTTTTATTCAAATTAACAAGATAGGAGAAAAAAATGGAAACAAAGCAATTAAAAGTTCACCCGGACAAGGCTGCGAGAGCTGTTAGTGTTTTACCTAAATTTGGATGGCGTATTATTTCTAACCAAAGATGTCAAGAGCAAGAACGAAAAGATGATACAATCTATACTTATACTTTCAATATATTAACAATTGAAAGAGAAGAAGACTATTGCGATTCATATGTTAAACTTTATCACGAAACTTGTTTGCAAATAGATAAACATAAGGAAGCATTAAAAAAACAACATAAACCTTCTGAACCAAGCATAAAGGGTGCATTAATGTTATTGTTAATCCCAGGTGCAATAGCTGCTTTATTTACTTTCTTAGAAATTAACGATCCAGAGAATGGCTTGGGATTTATAATTGCCGGTATTGCTGGGCTAATAGGAATAGTTGCATTTTTAATGCAGTTACCAACAAAAAAAAATAAAATGCAATACAAAATTGATTTGCAACGATATAATGAAAATCAAGAAAAAATCCCAAAACTTATAGAGATGACTGAAAAGGAAAATAAAGATTCTTATAAAAAAATTATAGAAGGTTGTGAAGTGAATTACGGAGCAAAAGTTCAATTTGATGATGTAACTTTTTATGCATTATTAATGGGGTATTAATCAATTTAATAACAAAAATAAAAAGTGTGTCTAAGGCGTTAATCAACCTATAGGCACACTTTTTTTATGATTTCATATTGCAAAGCAGTTATACTTTCGCTAGTAGATTTCCCATGATTAACAGCCTCCATCTTTGAGGGAGGGGGACCGCTTTAGCGGTGGAAGGAGAAAGCAAAAAAACAGCTATATATTAATAAGTAGCTTTTATACACTCCCTCAGTCGCATACGCGCCAGCTCCCTCCCCGAAGGAGCCTAAAAAGGAGCGCAAACCCCACGCTTTTGTCATCCTGAGTGGAGCGAAAGCGCAATCGAAGGATCTAAAGTAAACCGGTATAATAAAACAGTATAAAAAAAGACTAGCGAAAAAAATCGCCAGTCATTTTTGCGTTAATAAAATTAATTTTCTAAGAATCGAGCTAAAAATTCTTTGGTGCGTTCTTTTTGTGGGTTGGTGAAAAATTCTTGTGGAGTGTTTTCTTCGGCTATTAAGCCTTCGTCCATAAAAATTACTCTTGTTGAAATATCTCTTGCAAAAGCCATTTCGTGAGTTACTACCATCATTGTAAGCCCTGTTTTTGCAAGGGATTTCATAACCTCTAAAACTTCGCCAACCATTTCAGGGTCGAGTGCAGAAGTTGGTTCGTCAAATAGTATTACTTCGGGTTGCATACAAAGTGCGCGAGCAATAGCAACTCTTTGTTTTTGCCCACCCGAAAGTTGGTTTGGCTTTGCGTTAATAAATGCGCTCATACCAACCTTTTCAAGTTGCTCGATAGCAAATTGGGTTGCGCTTTGTCTATCCTTTTTTAAAACAACCATTTGTGGTCGTACGCAGTTTTCAAGGGCAGTCATATTATTAAAAAGGTTAAACTGTTGAAAAACCATACATACTTTTGCTCGGTAAGAACAAAGGTTAAAACTTTTGCTTTGAATGTTTTCGCCATTAAATAATATTTCACCACTTGTTGGCTCTTCAAGAAGGTTTATACATCTAAGCATAGTGCTTTTACCCGAACCCGACGAGCCTATTACGCTAACGATTTCGCCTCGATTAAGGGTAAGATTGATATCACGAAGAACTTCGTGATCGCCAAAACTTTTCTTTAAGTTAATAAGTTCAATAATCTTTTCCATTAGTTAGTTCCCCCTACTTTAATTTCTGCATCGGGGTTAGATTGTGAACCGCAAATTACATAGTTTTCATTGCCTGCAAGTTTCTTTTCAATAAGGCGTAAAATACGGGTTATGGTAAAGGTTAAAATAAAGTAGATAACGCAAATTACCAAATAGGTTTCAAACATCCAGAAGTTTCCTTTAATGATTATGTCGCCTATTTTATAAAGCTCATAAACGCCTATAACGTTAAGAACAGAAGTATCTTTAACGTTGATTACGAATTCATTACTAACCGAGGGGAGTATGTTTCTAAACATTTGTGGAATTATAACGTTGAACATAGTTTGAGCGTGATTCATTCCTAAAGAGTGTGCGCCTTCGAATTGACCTTTATCGATAGATATAATACCGCCACGAACTATTTCTGCCATATACGCGCCAGTGTTAATTGAAACGATTATAATACCTGCTGGAATTACAGGTAGAGTATTGCCGCCCGTAAGCCCTGCAAAACCCCAGAATATAACCATTGATTGAACCATCATAGGGGTTCCGCGAAAAATTTCAACGTAAATGGAAATTATTACGTTTACTATCTTTTGAATACATTTTACAACCGGGTTTTTAGAAAGAGGAATAGTTCTTATAAGACCTGTTAGAACACCTATAAGCAAACCGATAACCGTGCCAATTAAAGCGATTAAAAGTGTGTTTGCAATACCTTCTAAAATATTTGGATAATAGTCTTTTATTATAGTAACAACTTTTTTAAAAAATCCAAGTTGTTGAACTTGCGTTGCAAGAATGTTAGTTAAATTTGATATAAAGTGCATTTTTAAACCTATAAATTATAATTGTTTCATTATTGCGATTATGCTTTTTTGTAAATAACAACAAGATTTGAAAGGTAGTAGCAATTAGTAAAGTCAACTTCTAATTCGCGCTCTGCGGTAGGGCTCATACCAGCAATAATACCGTCAACTGCGCCAGTTTGAACTGCAGGAATAAGAGAGTTCCATTCATATTGGTAAATTTCAAGAGCCATACCTAATTCTGCTGCTATATATTTTGCAACTTGAACATCGTATCCATTTGCATAAAGAGTAGCGCCTGAAGTTCCGTTTGCAATAACTACAGCACCGTTAACGTTTGAAGTTTGAGTCCAGTTAAAAGGATCGTAACCACATTCCATAGCAATTTTTAAGGTGCCGTTAGAAGTGTTTGTGTTTGATGAAACTAGCGCTAAATTTTCGCCTAAAGCGGTGTTTTTGTTAATGCTCATTTCAACAGCTTGTTCCATAAGAGTTTTTTTAGTATCTTCTGAAATAGTTGCTAAAACTTGGTTAACTTGTGCTACCATAGGACTACCTGTAGCGAAAGCAACTGCAATACCAGTATCGGTAGGACCTGCTGTAAAGCCCGTGTCGTTATTAACGAATGGTAGATATGCAAGGTTAGGGTTTCTTAAACATTCAGCGTATGCTGTTGGTTCTTCTGCAACGTAACCGTCGATAACTCCGCTATTAAGAGCGATAAGTAAAGCAGGAAAATCTTCATAGTCTGAAATTTTAATACCTTCTACTTGGCTTAAAACTTCAAGGTGGAAGGTTGCGCTTTGAGCTGCAATAGACGCACCTTTAAGATCGTGAATAGTTTTTGCGGTAGAAATGTCTACTTTTTCTCTTCCGCCACAAGCGGTAAAGAGTAAAGATGTGCAAATCATTGCAACTGTTAACAAAAGAGTGAGTAGTTTTTTCATTATAATTCTCCTAAAAAGTATTTCGAAAATAAAAAAGGTCGAAGCAAGTGCTACGACCGTAATTACGCAAAGTTTACGTATATTCAATCGAACGAAAGCACTCCACAAAAATTTGTGACAGTTGCAAAGATGTTTTCCTTGCACCCAACCTTTTGCTACTCAAATAACAAAAGATTTCGGCAACTGCGCCTTTTGTTTTAAGGTAATCGACGTTTGAGCGTCTGCCTTTAAACTACTTATCGCAAATTGCGCCTCTAATCATTCCATGATTCGACTATTTAATTTCAACGCCATTTATATTATCATACTTTTACGCGCTTGTCAAATAAAAAATAAGCACTTTTTAAAAAATTGTATGGTATAAAGTGTGCGCTTGTAATTGATTGTTGCAACAGAGCTCCAAAACTTAGCACAAAAGGACACAAATGTATTTTAAAAACAATAAAAAGTTAAAATCTATTTACAAATTAAATCTTTTGTTATATAATATATTCAAAACAAAATGAAAATTTTACCCAGTAAGGTATATTTTCTAAAAATTGCGAGGTATATTATTATGGCTCATTACGATTTTAAAAAAGTAGCTTCAAACTTCAAAGTAGCAGGCGAGTTTGTTTCTTGCGAACCTTACGGAGAAGGGCATATTAACCAAACGTTTTTACTTATAATGAACGAAAACGGTAAAAACGTTAAGTATATTTTACAACGTATTAATTCAAATCTTTTCACAAACGTTGAAAAGTTGATGAATAATATTAAGCTTGTAACCGAATTTGCTCGTGAACAAATAGCAAAAGAAGGTGGTAATCCCAACCGCGAGTCTTTAACGGTTATTTTAACAAACGACGATAAGGCTTATTATTTTGACGGCGAAAATTATTTTAGGGTTTATATTTTTATCGATGACGCAACTGCTTATCAAGTAGTTGAAAAACCCGAGCATTTTTATGAAAGTGCGGTAGCGTTTGGTAACTTTGCTAACCTTTTAGCTAAGTTTGATGCTTCAAAGCTTTATGAATCTTTACCAAACTTCCATAATACCGTAAAAAGATTTGAGGCTCTTGAAAAGGCTATTGAAGATAATATTTCGGGTAGAAAAGATGAGGTTAGTGCAGAAATTAAGTTTGCGCTTGACCGTAAAGATTTAGTTTCTGCAATCGTTTCAAAACTTGAAAGTGGGGAAATTCCTTTAAAGGTTACGCATAACGATACAAAACTTAACAACGTTTTAATTGATAATGCAAGTGGTAAGGCGGTTGCTGTTATCGACCTTGATACCATTATGCCTGGCACTATTTGTTACGATTTTGGCGATTCAATTCGTTTTGGTTGTAACCCAGCGGCAGAAGACGAACAAGACTTATCAAAAGTTAATTTTTCTATCGAATTATTTGAACAATACGTTAAGGGTTATATGTCGGCGCTTAAAAACAGTATGACTCAAAGCGAAGCTGATAACTTAGCACTTGGCGCGATTATGATGACTTATGAATGTGGTATAAGATTTTTAACCGACCACTTAAACGGCGATACTTACTTCCGTATTAAACGCGAAGGGCATAACCTTGATAGAACTAGAACTCAATTCAAACTTGTAAGCGATATGGAAGCGCAATTTGATAAAATGAACGCTATCGTTAATAAATATTATAAAGGTTAATTTGATTATAAAAGATAATTTTTTGCGAGGATATTATAATGAAAACAATTTTAGTTACTGGTGGCGCAGGATATATCGGTAGCCATACTTGTATTGAACTAATGAAATCGGGCTACGAAGTAGTTATTGTTGATGATTTATCTAACAGTAAACGCATTGCGGTTGAAAGAGTTGAACAAATTAGTGGTAAAAAGGTTACTTTCTATCAAAAATCTATTCTTGACCGTAAGGCGCTTGACGAAATTTTTACAAATCACAAAATCGACGCAGTTATTAATTTTGCAGGCTTTAAAGCAGTTGGCGAATCGGTTGCAAAACCTATCGAATATTATCACAATAACATTGGTGGTTTAATAATTTTACTTGAAGCAATGCGCGATGCAGGTTGTAAAAACTTGGTATTCTCCTCATCTGCAACCGTATATGGTAAACCACACACCGTTCCTATTACCGAAGATTTTCCACTTTCAACAACAAACCCATACGGCTCAACAAAATTATTTATAGAATATATTTTAAAAGACGTTTTCAAATCTGATAATAGTTGGAATATTGGTATTTTAAGATACTTTAACCCTGTTGGCGCGCACGAAAGCGGGTTGATAGGTGAAGACCCTAACGGTATTCCAAACAACCTTTGCCCATACATTACAAAGGTTGCAGTTGGCAAGCTACCAAAGGTAAACGTTTTTGGCGACGATTACGACACTCCAGACGGAACTGGCGTTCGCGACTATATTCACGTAGTTGACCTTGCTTGCGGGCACGTTTTAGCAGTTGACAAACTTCTTTCAAACAGCGGCTTATACGTTGTTAACTTGGGTACTGGTTGCGGTTATAGCGTTTTAGATATGATAAAGGGCTTTTCAAAGGCGCTTGGCAAAGATATCCCTTACACGGTAGCTCCACGTCGCCCCGGCGATATCGACGTTTGTTATGCCGATACCACTTACGCTAAGGAATATTTAGGCTTTGAAGCAAAGAAAACCTTGGACGATATGTGTAAAGACCAACTTAACTGGCAATTAAAAAATCCCGACGGATATAAGGAATAATATTTAAAAAGGTAATAAAAGTGGCGCATATCATTTAACGCCACTTTTTTAAATATTTATAATGAATACGATTAAAGTAAAAGAAAAATTTGATAAGTTTATTAATTTTTTGTTTCCTTTAAATCACACCTGTAATCTCTGTGGGCGTGAAATTTTTAGCGGTGATTATTTTTGTAAGGATTGCGAAAGTCAAATTACTTATAATGATAAAACTATTTGTAACCATTGCGGAAGGCGTACTTTTAACAGCGAAGAATATTGTACGTCTTGTTCGGGTAGAGAAACTTACTTTGAAAAGGCGCGTAGCGCGTACGTTTATGCAGGCGCGCTAAAACCCTTAATTGCAAATTTTAAATATCATAATAAAAAATATCTTGCAAAAATTTTTGCAAAAGAGCTTTCGCTACTATATTACAAAAGTTTTTTTAACTGCGATTTCGTTTTGTTTACACCTATGACTGATGATAGAAAAGAAGAAAGGGGATACAATCAAGCTCGGGTTTTGGCAGAAGAGTTTTGCAAAGTTACAAAATTAACGCTTATTGATGACTGTTTAATTAAATCAAAAGAAACGCCACGCCAAGCTACCACCGAAAGTGTAAAAGAACGCCGTTTGAACTTAAAGGGGAGTTTTAAAGTTGAAAATAAACAAAAGATTAAAGGCAAAAGATTGCTTTTAATTGACGACGTTATGACTACGGGCGCTACTGTTGAAATTATTTGCGAAACACTTAAAAAGGCGGGCGTAAAAGCCGTTTACGTATTAACGGTTGCGTCGGTTAGTAAAGGCCCTGAACGAATAGACTAATTTTTTACACAGATAGAAAAAGCTAAAAGGTAAATTTAAGACGCAAATTCACCTTTATTAACGGTTATTTTTTATCAATTTTAAAGTCTAACTTATTTTTTCACGCGTTTTTCATAATTGCAATTTAAATGGTAATTTTACGAGTATAAAAAAGAGAAGAAAGTTAAGCTAAAAGCTAACGAAAACTTCTCTTTTTTTATATTTTTCAAAGTAAAATAATATGCAAATTTTTTAATTTTACTAAAGTAATGGTAAAAAAGCGTTAAATTACGCAAAATAATTAGGTATAAATAATTCATTTTTGATTTTTTTTCTTGACAAGGTTATAGAAATATGATAGAATTGTGAAAGAAAAATGGAATTGTTTATAAAACTTCCTAAAAAAAAGTAATGGAGATGGAAATTATTTTCCTTTAAAAGGCAAAAATGCATTATTTAATTACGGCAGCAGTCCTTTTAGTTTTTATAGGGCTTGCCTTGATACTTAAAAAGAATGATAAATTTAATAATAGTGCCTTGATGGAAAAAGCGCTTGCTTTAATATTCGTAGCAATATTCTTCGCTCGTTATTATTCTTATATCGAGTACACGATAAATAACGTTATAGGAATTGAAAAATCACCGCTTAGCAAATTTAACACTTGGATAACGATAATATCTATAGGGCTTTCGCAAACTGCTTTTTGCGTGTTAGCATTAACGCCATTTTTTAAAAATAAGTTTACGCAAACGCTAACCAAGTATTTTTGTTTACCCGCTTATTTATTAGCAACGGTAATGATGAGTTCGTCAAGAGTGTTACTTATGGGGCCTGAATATCCCGAATTTGGTTTTTCGGCAGTAATGCTTGCAATTGAAAACGGATTTGGTTTATTTTTATCTTGTTATGCTTGGCTTAAAGATTTTAAATTTGATAAACCTGAAAAGGGTTGGCATAAGGTTGTAATCGCTTTATTTTTTATGGCGTTAGTTTCTTTTCCATCATACGGGCTTCAAGTTTTATTTGGTAAAGGCAATCCATCACTTATAGTTGACGACTTTACAGTAGTGCACAGAGTATTTTTATATATGGGATTTATTATTCCCGTTGCAATTTATTTTGCTCTTCGCGCTAAAGATTATGAGACAAAGCGTTTTGCAATGACTTTTTTAAGTGTAACGCTTTTGATAACTTTCTGTACGCGTTATAAATACAACACTTTTTTACTTCCTTGGGTATGGCCGTTACACCTTTGTAATACGGCAATGTTTATCATTCCTATATGCTTAATATTCAGGGCTAAAAAGTTGTTCTATTTTACCTACTTTATAAACGTAATGGGCGCGTTTTTAGCAATGATAATGCCTAACTATAACGACGTTTCTATTTTTCAATGGAGCTTGGTTAACTTTTGGGTAAATCACTATCCGGCGTTCTTTATGCCACTACTTTTAGTAGCTCTTAAAATTTTTGAAAGACCGAAAATTAAACAATTCTACTATTCAATGTTTGCTTTTTTTGTTTATTTCGTAGTAATATTGTTCTGTAACGCATGGTTTTCAAACTACGATAAGGGGGTTGACTTCTTCTTCCTTAACAGCACTTTCATAGTTGACAAGTTTGGTACTTGGGCAGAAAATATTTATAAAATAAAAGCTTCGTTTACTATCGGCAACCTACAATTTTTATTCCACCCGGTATATCAAGCGTTGTTCTTCCTCGTTTACGTTGTTATCGCGCTTGGAATTTGGTTTGTTTACGCGCAGTTCTTCTTGATTGCAGACGCGCACTATGAAATGACGCTTCGCAGAAGAAAAATTAAGCAAGACGAAATTGCTCTTGCTTCGGTATTAGACGGAAGGAGTATTGAAGAACCTATGAATAAGGATGCAGGTATTAAATTAGAACTTAAAAACTTTTCAAAAAGATATGCAACAAGCAAGGTTTACGCAGTAAAAAATGCAAACTTGGTTGTAAACGGTGGCGAAATATTCGGGTTTTTAGGGCCTAACGGCGCTGGTAAATCAACTATAATTAAAAGTATAGTTGGTATTCAACCTATAACCGAAGGCGCTATTGAAGTTTGCGGATACGATTGCGCGCGTCAGTCAAAGCAAGCAAAGGGGCAAATAGGTTTCGTTCCCGATCATTACGCTTTATACGAAAAATTAAGCGGTAGGGAATATATCAACTACATTGCCGATATTTACGACGTTTCGCAAGAAGACCGTAACGAACGCATTGAAGAAATGGTTAAGCTTTTTGAACTTGAAGGCTCGTTCGATAGTTCTATGAAAACCTACTCGCACGGTATGAAACAAAAAATTACCATAATGGCTGCGCTCGTTCATAATCCTAAAGTTTGGATTCTAGACGAACCTTTAACAGGTCTTGACCCACAAAGTATTTTCCAAGTTAAAGAATGTATGCGTAGGCATGCTGAAGCAGGTAATATAGTATTCTTCTCAAGCCATATTATCGACGTAGTTGAAAGAATTTGTAGTAAAATTGCAATAATTAAAAAGGGCACTATAATGTGCACGAAAACTATTGAAGAAGTTGAAAAAGTTTGTCCTTTAGAAGATTTCTATTTAAAAACTATCAACGACGAACAGTTTGCCAGCGAACTTTTAGCAGAATATAAATTAGCACGCGGAGAAGCAGAATAATGAAACACTTAAAAGCGCTCGTTATGATGCAACTCAAAGATAAAATTGATTTTGGGTTTACCGCGAGCAAACAAAAATTGATATCGAAGATTGTATTTACCGTTTTAAAATTCACAATAGTTGCGGTGGTAGCCTATCTTTTCTTCTATTTATGTTCATTGCTTCACATTTTTAATATAATGGGTGGCGTGCCGAAGAATGCAATGATGGTTATTTACGGTGGAATACTGTTAATGTCGCTATTTTCTTGTACTTTAGGGCTTATGAAAACCCTTTACTTTGCCGACGATAATAAAATTTTAATAACTTTACCCGTTACGGGCAATATGATTTTTATTTCAAGGCTTATAGTTTATTACGTATTTGAACTTAAAAGAAGTATATTTTTAACAATTCCTATCTTTTTAGCCTTTGCTCTACTTTCAAAGGTGGCGGTTATTAACTTTATTTGGATAGCGTTCGTATTTATTCTTTTATCGGCGCTTCCCGTTCTTGTCGGCGCGATACTTTCTATCCCCGCAATGTTTATTTACCGCTTTTTACAAAAGGTTAAACCCGTTCAAATTCTTTGCTATATAGCTTTAATAACCGGCGTGGTTTTCGTGGTTGTAAAATTAATATCTTTAATTCCCGAAAATATCGATTTAATGGATTCGCTTGGTGTTATTCAAAACACTATGCAAGATATATTTAGATGGTGCGCGGCTTATTTATATCCTGTAAATAGAATCGTTGATTTTATCGTAGGATTTGCAGTAAGCGCTGGGCTTGGCGGTATTACTTATACCATTGCCGACGGTAGAGTATTTTTATACTTCGCGCTATTCGTATTAGCGTTAGCTCTATTATTTGTAATAGCATTTTTCCTATCGCGTCCATTATTTATTTCAATGGTTTCAAAATCTTTCGAGTTTGAAAAGAAAACCTTTGAAAATAACAAGCCGAATAAACCTTTACCATTAGTTATTTCAATTCTTAAAACCGAATGTTCAACAGTTCTTCGTTCGGGGCTTATGGTAAACTTTATTGCAGTTTATATAATCGTTCCCATACTTATCTATTTAATAAACAAAATATTTAACGCGATTGATACGAGAACTGCGGGGCTTAACATGGTTTACGCTTTTAACCTACTTCTAATTTTACTTCCTATCTTGGCGTCAAACGCTATGATAGCAACCTTTTACAGTCGCGATGGTAGGGCGGCTTACGTTAAAAAAACCGTACCTATTAGCCCTATACTTCCTATCACCTTAAGATTATTACCAACCTTGATCGCTTCAAGTATTTCGCTTGCCGTTTCGGTTTGTATATTTGGTAATATGGTTGAGTTTAGCGCGCTTAATATTGCGCTTTTAGCTATATCTTGCATAGCGCTTAACGCGGGGCATATGATATGGAGCGCATCGCTCGATTTAATGAATCCGCAAAACGAAACTTACGCAACTAGCGGTGAAATGGATGATAATCCTAACGAAAGGGGCTCAACGGTAATAGCCTTTATCGTTTCGGCGCTTATAGCCTTTTTCTCGTTCGTATTATTTACCGACGCTGTAAAAGAACCTGTTAACCTTGCTTGTATAAAGCTATCTCTTATCGGTATAGTATTTTTAGTTGCTTGCCTATATATGTACGTAAACAAAATTAAAGTTTACTATAATGAAAAATAAGGATGGTAAACTTGTAATATGAAAAAATCAGTAATATTAGTAATTTGTGCAGTATATATTCTTTCGGTTTGCGTGGTAGGCTTTTTCGGTATTAAGATTAAGCAATATTACGAAACCGTAAACGTTGAAAGTATAGTTATAACAGCTGTTACCGACGAGCAGGGTAATCCTTTGGAAATAGGCGAAACTGTTGACGAAGTTCCAGTTAAAAGCGTAATTAAGATTATAAATCAAACTGGAAAAGTTACTTTTAAAGTTTATTATCAAGTAAATCCTGCAAACGCAACCGATCCAACCGTACTTTTAAACTATAATCATTCAAACACGGATATTACGGTAACCAAAGCTCCGGGCGAACAGGCAGTTATCGTTACTTGGAATATTGAAAATTTAGCAATTTTACCAAAATCATTTTCTTTAACTATTCAAAATAACGTTAACACCAGTATTCGCGATACCGTTCTTTTATACGTAGTATATTTTCCAGCTTAAAAAATAAGGCTTTGTAACAAAAATACGGTTGATAAAATACACTTTTTATTTTATTAAAAAATCAACCAATTGTTGTAACATCGCCAAAAATAAAAAATAAATAAAAGAGGAGAAATTATGAAAACAAAAAAGCTATTACTAATCATTTTATCACTAATCATGGTAGTATCAACATCTCTGTTTGTTGCATGTAAGCCAGACAATCAAACAGCAACCCTTGAATCTATCGAATACCTTTCAGGGTTGGGTGCTGCTGCGTATGAAAAAGGCGAAGATCTTGACTTGAGCAAACTAAAAATTAAAGCTAATTATTCAGACGGAACCTCAAAAGAAATATCATATACGGCTGAAGATTTTACAGTTACTTATGATAGTGACATTGATGAATATTCAAGCACTGCCACTGTAACTATTGAATATCAAGGCAAAACTTGTATTAAAACGGTTGTTTTTAGTGAAAGATATCAAATTTCTGGTGTAGCTTATACCCCAAGTTATGCCGACTATTTGGTTGCTTCGGGGCAAAGTAAAGATGAGCAAGGTCAAGACGTGCCTTCGATTTTTACAGTATCTGCAGAAACTTATAAGGTTGGCGATGATAACGCGTTTTCAGTTCGCCCTGTAGTAAGCGGACTTGATATTACAGTTTGGGCTACTATCAATGATATCAAAAATATTCCATTCATAATAACTGTTGAAAAATGGGTTGATGAATCTTACGTTGTAATGGAAAATCCATCTACCGACGTTGTTATCGATCAAGACCTTGCTACAGTTGACTTTGAAGAAAGCGCTATTGGTAATAAATATAGAGTTTCAGTTTACCCTGAAAAACTTAGCCCCGCACAAATGAACAGTCTTAGCGAATTCACAACAGTTCTTGAATTAGAAGTTGTAGAAGGTTATAACGTTTATGATCTTTTAGGTTTATCGTTAATTGATAACACTATAAATAATGACAATTCAAAGGGCGACGATTGGAAAGCTATGCGTCATGCCGCTGGTTTAACGGTTGATTCAAACACTATTTCTGGTATTGTTTTACACGCAAATATAGCAGTTACTCCTGAGGGTATTCCTTCATCTTTCTTATTTAACGATGGTGATAGCGATTTGAATCCAAGCGATGCAGACTATGCAAGAGCAAAAGGTTCACTTCGTGACTATGCTTATATTTTACGCCGTAACCTTCAACCAAACCAACATTTTGACATTCACGGCAACTACTTCAACGTAAACGCTTCAGCTCTTCCTTTAGTTGTTCGTCCTAATAATAAACCTGTTGAAGAAGGTGCTACGGTTATTCCACATTCTTCATTATTATGGATTGGTTGTAACGATACGCAAGAAGTTTGCAATGCTACCGAAGCAACTATTAATAACTTAAACGCAATCGGTAACTTACAATTACTAACAACCGATACGACCGGTGGTATCATTTTCTTCAAGAGCGCCCAACAAAAGGTATTACTTAACAACTTGGTTGCTCGTCAATGGTACATTACTGCTTTTCCACAACTTCAAGATAGCGCAGAATACGCAATGACTATTAAAGATAACCAATACTACGATAACTACAATAGCTTCGTATATAACTGGGGCTCATACGTTAATATTGAAAACAGCGTTATGAAAACTTGTGGTGGCCCTGTTATTATTGCCGATAACTGTAACCACGGCGTAGGTCAAACAACTGAATTACATCCTTTAGGTTGGGTTCCCGTTGTTAACGTTGATGATGATAGCGTTTTAGAATCTTGGGTTTCTGGTGGCGAAAGTTGGTTCGTTCAAATGAACGCTAATAACCAAGCCGAAACAATTAAATTGATGGATGGTTTCTTTAATGCTCAAGGTAGTAAGAGCTTTATTACAGATGGTAAAATGAATTTGGTTTTAGTTATGAAATCGGGTTCTGCCGAAGCAATAACTAACGTTAAAATTTCAGGTTCTTTCAACGTTGGTGATTTTGTTTTAAATATGGATCATCCAATAGTTGCAGGCGGCGGCGGAAGAGGTGCGTTGTTCTTAGGTAGTTCGTTAACTGAAATGGCAACCGTTTACCAAGTTCCTAATACGGAAACCCAATATTTAGTTGACGTTCAAAAATATTCCGCTGGGGACCAAAGTCCTATAGGTTCAACTCACGGCGTGTTTACTGGCGATTACTTGGGTATTTTATTAGGCGACCTTAGCGGCGGAACCGGTGGCGGTGGCTATATGGGTATCGTTTTAGGTGGATACAGACCTTTAGGTTAATTAATATCGCTTAAACTAATATCAATAACTAACTTAATTTAATAAAATATAAGCCTATGGCGGGATAAAACGCCATAGGCTTTTTTCTTAATTAGTATAAGTATAAAATTTAGTTAAGTTGCCAAAAATAATAGCAGTGCATTTTTTATGGAGGTAAATTATGAAAACTGCAAGCATTATTGCATACGTATTAGTAATCGTAGGCGCGATAGTTTGGTTATTAGTTGGCCTTTTTGATTTTAACTTGGTAAATGCTATTTTTGGCAACACTTCGGTTGTGTCAAGAATTATTTATTCGTTAGTTGGAATTTCGGGCTTATACCTAATTTTCTTCGCGCTTGCATATCGTCCATTTAGTGAAGTGGGCTAAGAAAAAACACAATTTAAACAAGTAAAACGCCTTGCAAAACTGCTTGCAGGCGTTTTGCTTTTTTATTTGCAAAAAGTATAATTTGAACAAGCGATTGATAAATCTTGCTTAAAATCAAGCATTGTTTGTTTTTCGGCATACTTAAAAGGTTTACATTTTATTATAAAATTGTTATAATACTGTGTAGTTAACTGCTTTTTATTGGTTAATTTATACGCGCCTATAGCTCAACTGGATAGAGTATCAGATTCCGATTCTGAAGGTTTTGCGTTCAAGTCGCAATAGGCGCGCCATGTTGTCTCAATCCTACAAAATGCTTGATAAAATAAACTTTATATGCTACGCAATAGTTCGTTCTTTGTACTTTTTTAAAATTCCCACGTACGGCAAGTACGCTTCCTTTTAAAAAAGCACAAACGCCTGCTTTTGCTTGCATCTAATGCTTATTTTTAATCAACCTTTAGTAGGCTTTCGCCTTAATAGTTGGTATATTGTTTTATATGTTTTAACTTCGGTTACGTACGGCAAGTACGCTCCCTGCGTTCAAAGGTAAAACGCCTTGTCTTGTTTGTATTTAAAACTTATTTTTATCAAGCTTTAGCAAATTCTCGCTAAGCGTTTCTTGTCATGCTGAGCGTTAGTCGAAGCATCTCAATGCCTTATTTAGTAGAAAAATATGACACAATATTAGGATTGATGGATGAAGTGTTAATAATTTTTTGATTTTGCCATCGTTTTACTAAAAATAACAATTTTATTTATAGATAAAGTGGTGCGATTTTATTAAAATTTTAATAGGAATATTATGAAATATACAAAAAAGATTAACAAACATTATGAATATTTGTCGCAAGAAGGGTATTTAAACGGGATAACTAACCCTATCGAGTTTTTAAAGTGCGCGTCTGCCTATTTAGAAGGCGGTTGTTGCCACTTTTTTGCATGCAATAAAAACGTTGATAGCCTTGAAAATGTTGTTGATAGATTAAACGAGCTTGCTTTTAGTAATAAAAATTATGGTGATTTAAGTGAACTTGTAAATGTTTATTCAAACCTTTTAACCGCGCTTTGTGCTTATAAACTAACACACAAAACCGCTATTGCCGATGCTCTTATTTCAAAGTGCGCTAACTATCTTTTATCGTGCGGGTTTGATTTGTGTGATGAAAAAACGTTGGGTGACAACAATGGCTTTTTTAAAACACTTTGTATGGCTAACTCTTTAAGTGAATATTATGCCTTAATAAAAAACGTTAACGCCTGCGCGCTACTTGATAGAATTTGTTACGCCATTAAAAACTTTAACCTAAATGATATAAACGACAATTGTTTTGATTATTTAACACTATGTTTAGGCTTAGTTCGTTATGCTAAATTTAGTGGCAAAATGCAGGTTAACGAACTTATAGAAGGGCTTTTTGATAATTTTTTAGCAACCGCGCAAAGTTTAAACTATGCGTCGAGCAAATCGTTTAAAGATAAAAGTGAAACGGATAGCAAGGCAACTGCGCGCTCGCTTGAAGTTGCTCTTGGACTTTTAGATAATACTAAAGATAGCAGATATTTAACTATTGCGCGCCGTATTTGGTTTAACGGAATGCAATTTTGCCAGCGCGACGTTGGGCAGGTAGGTAGCGATACTTTTACAAATGAAAACACAAGGCTTAAGATAAAAGAATATCAAATAAAACAAATAACAACCCCACTTTATGCAGGCGGTTTAAAGTGTTATAACTTAAACAAGGGGTTGTTTGAAGAACAAGGAAATATCGTTAAAGATAGGCGCGGAAGAATATTTTTAGGGGATAAAATGTTTGCAAAAGACGTTAGCGGATTTTTTGGTAAAGACCTTATTGAAATACCAACGCTTACTGCTTTTGATAAAGAAACAAATTTACAACTCGACCTTCAAATTTTATTTTAATAGCTCTATAATGCGATTAACGCATACTTGCAGTTATGAATTATAAAAGAATTAAGGGCAAGCATCTTGCTTTTTGCGCGCTTAGTTGCGCGTTAATATCGGTGGGCGCAAAAATACAAATCCCCATTTTTACCACACCGTTAACATTACAAATGCCTGCAATGTTACTTTGTGTATTTATTTTACCCAATTTTTTAAGCACGGCAACTATTGCCGTTTACATTTTTGCAGGGCTTTTAGGTTTACCCGTTTTTGCAAGCGGTGGTGGCTTTAGTTACGTACTAAATCCTTCGTTTGGTTATTTAATAGGCTTTTTATTATCTTCGGTTATAATAAGTTTATTAAAAGCAAAAAAGAATTATAAAAATCAGTTTATTTATGGGATTTTAGTTATTCTTGTCGTGCACACCGTTGCGGTTTTTTACACCTATTTTATATCGAACTTTTATATTCATAACGGCTTAAGTTTATGGCAGGCGTTGGTATATACGAGTTTTGTATTTTTACCAACCGATATGGTTTGGTGTTTTATTTGCTCGGCCCTTTCGCGTAGAATATTAAAAGCAATAAATTTATAAACAAAATTTGCTGGTAAATAAAAAAGAGAACTTTGCATTAGAAAAGCGAAGTTCTCTTTTTGGTTTAAATAAATACTACTGTTTCATATTTTCAATCATTAAATAGTCAAAATCAACAGTTTCAACAAAGTCGCTTGGTAAAAAGCGCACGTAATTAAATTTGGCAAAGTTAAAAAGGTGAGTTTTTAAAATTATTGGCGTGGGTAAATCCATAGCGAAGCAAATATCGCGAACGTAATCAAAAAAATCGCTCCATTGCATATCCGCATCGCGCGAAAAATCATATTTTGCAATAGTTTGATTGCTTTTAACAACTTTTACCCAAAACTTAACCATATTTTACCTACCACTATATAGTAGCAATATTATAACAAAAAAAACGCAAAATTACAACGAAAAGCAAACTAAAAAATATAAAACACTTAATTTTTGTTGTAAAAACATAATTAGATTCTTCGATTGCGCTAACGCTTCACTCAGAATGACAGTATTAGATTCTTCGATTGCGCTAATGCTTCACTCAGAATGACAAAATTGAGTTCCTGCTTATACTACGTTAAAAATTACTAAAATCGCTTAATCGCTACTGATAATTTGCTCGCCGGTTTCGGCACTTTGTAAAATGCACCAAAAGCCACTTTCATCTACGCTACAAACACTTTCGGGTATAAAGGCAGAATAACGCTCGAACCCTTGCGGTTTTTGGTTTTTATACCCTGGCACGCCGTAAACTAAATATTCGGGAATGCTACCAGCAAAAACTACGCCTACAACGTAATACTTGTCGTTAGAGTAGGGGATTTTAACCCACTTTCCTTTGCTTATAAGCTCGTTTAGGGGGGTAAAGGGGGGATACTTTTCAAAAAGCAAATCAATGCGCTCTTTTACTGATTGGTAAAAGGTTGGCAAGCGTTCGCAGTTGTTAGACTTGCTTTTATCGCTATGTTGGCTTTCGCTCGTGTTGTTGCAAGGCGAATTTTCATATCCTGATGCGCGCGCTGAAATTTCTTCTTTTTTTGGTGTTTGCTTATCGCCGTCGTTAAAATCGTTAGTTTGGTTAGGTAGGTTTTCATTGTTTTCCTTATTATAAAGTTCAAAATAGTTTTCTTGAGCAATAGCTTCGTCGTTATATTCTATACTTTCACTATTTAAGTTAGTGTTAACTCCATAATCGTTTTTATTTAAAACTGGTTTATTTTGTGTATTTGTTAGGTTCTGTTCGTTGGAACAATCGGTGGGGGTGGGCAATCGCTCGTCTTCGCTGTTTGGTTGTGCGACCCCTCTGTTTTCAGTTTGTTTTGACGTTGGTAAATCATCGATATGCGATTTCTTCTCAGTTTCAATGATTTTTGTTTTTTTAAGGTTCTTCTCATATAGTTTTAAAATTTCGGATAAATTAGTTTTGTTGCCCTGATACTCGCCAAAAAATAAGGGCGAAAATGTGCGCCCGTTTGCGCTTAAAACAACAAAGGCTTTTATTGGACTTTTAATATCATCGGGTAAGTGCAACAATTGCTCTTTTTTTAAACCATTTATTTCAAGGCTAAAAACGCTTTTATCTTCGCACTGCATAACTAAATGGTGCTTGTTATCGCTATTTAAGTTGGTTATTGCAAGCGTTATTTCATTGCCTTTTGCGTTAGGTTTAATAATTGCATAGGCACTAACGTTTTTAGTTTGGCTACTTTTAACTGGACGCAAAATTAGGGTTTTTAAATATTCGTTCATATAGCATATTCTCGTTTTATTATACTATATTTTAAAGCTACGAAATTTATGTTAATATTGCTTATATGCTCGAATTTTGGGAGAAACATCTTACTTGAATTGTATTAGATTCTTCGATTACGCTAACGCTTCACTCAGAATGACAGTTTACCTTGTTATGAGTAACCCTTATGTCACCTTGAGCGAAGTCGAAAGGTCTTGCTGGCTCAATAATAGGGGTGATGAAGAAGTAATAAAACAAAAAGTAGCGATAATCAACTTATACCGCCACTTTTTTGTTTAAAGACTATTAAGTTTTAAGAAAAAGTAGAATACGTTACTTAAAACAACAAATATTGAAGTTTATGCTTTATTATTAATTGTGTTAAGTAGCTAACCTACTATCAAAGATCATCTACGTCTTGGTCGGGTAGTTCATACATTCCCGCCATATAGATTCCCGTCCAACTGCCTAAAGCGTCGAAAGGTGATGGCATAACGGGTAACACCGTTATATTTTTCTTTTTCTTTTTTGCCATACTAATCCTTACTTACAATCTTTTGTTGATTGCTTTGAATTTGTTTTAGACTTTTGTGTTGAATTTGTTCTTTGTTTTGTAGTTTCCTTTTGATTTCTCATTCTTTAATACCCCCTTTTGAAACGCAACCGCGCTAAACGTATTTATATATAGCATAAATAATATCTTTTGCTATAGCTCATTCGCGCTTGCTTTAGTAGTATGGGCGGATTAAAAACAATTATGCACAAAGAAAAACACTTTTTATTTGAATTATAAAAAAAGGCGGAATGTTCCGCCTTTTAATTTTTTGTTATTACTTTGATTTTGTTGCGTTTATACCCTTTTCGTTGCCGAACCAAACGATTTTTCCTCTTCTACCAAAGATATATTGGCCAAATTCTTCTTCGATTTCAAGTTTTAACTCTTTAATTTCATCTTCAATTTCGTCAATTTCAGAACTTGAAAGTTTATTTTTATAAACTTTTAAATATTCTTCAAGAAATTTAATTTCTAACTCGCAATATTCTTTTTCTTGCTCAAATTCAAGTTTTATAACTTCAAGAAATAACTTAGCTATTTTTTCATTTTCAAAAACCACAATTTCAATAGTTCCATCCGTTTCTTCGTTGTATGCATATAAAGATTCCTTCATTCCCTTATTATCATAAGAATAATAGTCATCGATAACATGGTATGAAACGTAATAATCTCGGTCTTCAAGGTTTTCTTTTGCAAGTTCTAAATCAAATTCTGGCTTGTTTGCAAAAAGCGAGCAACCGTTCATAGCAAAAACGCAAGTTAACAACATAATCGTTGTAAATAAAAGTGCAAATAGTTTTTTCATAAAAATGCCTCCAAAAGTATAAATATCCCAAAATGGGATATTTTTATTATACCAAGTTGGTATAATTGTGTCAATAAAAATAATGATGATTTTAAAAATTATTATTTATTAGTGGGAAGAATCGATGAAATTTAGGCTAAAAGAGTTAAGAAAAAAGAAAAAAATCTCACAACTTAAAATGGCAATTGATTTAAATATGAATCAAAACAGTATAAGTAGATATGAAAATTTAGAAAGACAAGCGGATTATGAAACCTTAATTCGTTTCGCCGATTATTTTGGGGTCACTCTTGATTATCTACTTGGTAGAACGGATAGACGGTAAGCCAAAATAACAAAAAGTCGCGCGTAAGCGTATAATGGCAAGGGATAAATTTATAATGGAATTTTCACTTGCTTTACCTTACCCCGAGCTTTCGGGTAAAATCACAAACGACGAACTTATTGAGTTGTATGATTTATACGCCGGTAGATTTTCTGAACTTACCGCGGTTACTACCTATTCGTATCAATCGGTTATAGTAAACGACTGCAATCTTTCAACTATTTTTGAAAAAATAGCCGAAAGTGAAATGGTACATTTAAGTAAATTAGCAAAGGCTATTTTCTTTTTTGGTGGTGCGCCCGTTTACGCGGGTAAGTATAACTATTTTTCGGGTAGTTACGCCGATTACGAAAGCGATTTAAAGCAAATTATTTTAAATAACGCGCAAGGCGAACGACAGGCAATTTATGCTTACAAGCAGTTAGCAACGCGCACCCAAAACCAAAGTTTATGCGAACTTTTGTCGCGAATTGCTATGGATGAAGAATTGCATTTAAACTTGTTAGAGAAAATATATAACGAAATTAATATTTGTGAGTAGATAAATAAAAGTGGCGATAATTAACTTATATCGCCACTTTTTATGTGTTTGTTTTGTTGTTATGTTGAGCAACAGTTGAAATATTTTTTAAAAAATATATGTAGTTTATGTTGCTTATAATATCAATCGTTATAGCTTGATGAGATCCTTCGACGTTGCTCAGGATGACGATAAGGGATATCAAAATGACGATAAGGGATATCAGGATGACGATAAGGGATATCAAGATGATAATAGAAAATATTGGGCTGAGAACAAGTAATAAAAATTCAAATATTATAAAACTAAAAAACTAAAATGCCTAAATGTTCTAAAAGAATTTTTAAGCCGATAAGTACTAAAACTATACCGCCTGCGATTTCCGCTTTGTTTTTAAGTGCCGAGCCGAACTTATAGCCGATAAAAGTTCCGCCTATGCAAAGGGTAAAGGTGGTAATGCCTATTATGCTAACGCCAGATAAAATATTTACGTTAGGTAAAAGGCCAAAGGTAATGCCAACGGCAAGGGCGTCGATACTGGTTGCAATAGCCATTATGGCAAGTTCGCCTATTTTAAAGCTTGTTTCACAACAGTCACATTCTTCGCCATCATCCTTTTTAAGCGCTTCAATAATCATTTTAATACCAATAAAAGCAAGTAATACAAAAGCAATCCAATGGTCGAAACTTGTTATATAGGATTCAAATTGTTTACCTAAAAACCAACCGATAAGTGGCATAAGCCCTTGCGCTCCGCCAAAGAAAAGCCCAACTAAAAGCGCTTGTTTAATATTAAAGGGGCGCATTTTTAAGCCTTTACATATAGATACTGCAAACGCATCCATCGAAAGAGCAACCCCCATAATTAAAAGTTCAATAAAACTCATAAAAATATATATTCCTTAAAAATAATTATTAGATTTAAAAAGGTTTAAGCAGTTTTATTTTCAAGCTCGTTATTATCGCCCGAAACTATATTGTTTATCCAAACGCCTTTTTTCAAAAGTATTAATCCCCAAACTACCTTGATTATATCTGCCGAAAATACGCATAAGTATATAAGTGGTGCGCTTAATTGAGTAAAGGTGGCTAAAACAAAGGCGAGTGGAAGTGATACGAAGGTTGAAAACCCACTGTCAAAAATAAAGGTTAACATGGTTTTTCCGCCCGAACGCAAGGTAAAATAAGTTCCGTGAAGTAGCGAATGGATAGGCATAAATGCCGAAACGATTAGTAAAAAGGTTACTGCAAGAGTTTTAACTTCTTCTTCAACCTTGTAAAGATGAACGAGTACTGGTGACAAGATTGCAAGCAATCCGCCCAAAACAAAGCAACAAGCAAAAGAAAGCGCTAAAATTTTATTGTCTGCATCCTTTGCTTCTTCAAGTTTGCCAGCGCCGAGTAAGTTGCCAACGATTATTGCTATTGCGTTGCCGAGCGATAAAAATACGATGCTGAACAAATTATTAAAGGTGTTAGTTATGTTCATTGCGGCGATAACCGACAGTCCGCGAAGCGAATAGCAGTAAAGAAGTGCGGTTTGAACGATTGACCAAAGCGATTCGTTTGCTAAAAGGTTGATGCCCTTTGAAAGTAGTTTTTTAAGTAGGAAAACGGGGATTTTAAAGCTTTCAAACACGCGTTTAAAGAATGGATATTTATGCGTGTGAGTGTTGGTATAAATTATAACGTAAGCGCATTCGATAATTCGTGCAATTAACGTGGCAACTGCCGCGCCAGTAACACCTAAAGCAGGTAATCCAAGCTTGCCGAATATTAAAATATAGTTAAGTATTGCATTTGCAAAAACCGAAACTAAACTTGCTATCATAGGTTGCATAGTTTCGCCTGTTTCGCGCAAAGTGCCCGAATAAATTTGTGTTATAGTGTTTGGTATTTGTGCAAAAATAACAACTACAAAATATTGTTTTGCATACTTAAAGGCAAGTTCTAAATCGCCCGTTTCGCTACCTTCGTTTAAAAATAAGCGAATTAAAGGCTCGTGAAAGAATAAAAATATTAAGCCGGCAATTAAAGCTATTACCGTGCACATATACCATTTAAAACGAATAGTGTGTTTAATACCTTCGTTGTTACCGTTTCCGTAGTACTGCGCAGTAAAAATACCAGCGCCTGCTGTTCCGCCAAATACGCACAAAATGTAAACGAAAATAAGTTGGTTTACTATTGCAACCCCACTCATTTGTTCTGTACCAAGCGAGCCTACCATAACGTTATCGAGTAAGTTAACAAAGTTATTAAGCCCATTTTGTAATATTATAGGCAAAACCATAATAAAAACGTATTTATAAAATGCCTTGTTCCCTATAAATCTTTTTAAACTCATATATCACCTTAAATTACCAAACAATTTTACCACAACGCTATTTTTAAATCAATCGTTTTAATGGCCATAAATTGTTAAAAGGTGAAATTATTTGGTATAACTGTTTAAGAATGAGTGCGAAACAAGTAAAATAAAACTTTTGATAAAAACAAAAACCATTAGGCTATGAAATAAACAAATTTTGATTTATTAACTGTTAGTTGTGATAGAATTATTATTTAAAAAGGGCAAAATAAAACGGGAAACGGTGAAGGGCCGTTTCCCGCCGTAAACGCTTTTTGCGGCGCTTACATAAAAAGAAGGAGATGGGTTGGCTAATTTTTCGCGCGTTGTTTTGGCTATTAACGCGCTACGCCCTAAAGAATGGAAAAACTTGATTAACCATTCTTTATGATATCAGTTTAACATAGCAAAAGTTAAATCGCGGTTAATTAAAGGTAACAATTTGGTAAAATAGCTTTAAATACATTTTTTAACTTGAAAAATTTGGCTCTTTGTGATACAATAATGTAGCATTGAAAATTACTTTAAAAAGTAGGCAAAAATAAACTTATATTAAAATTACTAAAAAATGGAGCGCAAATAATTATATGATTGCAATCGTAGCCGAAAAACCAAGCTTAGCGCGCAACATTGTTGCCGGCATTGGTAATATGAATAAGAAAAACGGATATTTTGAAAATCCTGATTATATAGTTACTTGGGCGTTTGGGCATTTGTTTTCGCTTTATGATATTGAAGACTATAGCGAAGATAAGTCAAGCAAAAAGTGGACGCTTGATAATTTGCCTTGTTTTCCTAATAAATTTAACTTTAAGTTAAAAACCGATAGTAACGGCAAGGTTGATAGCGGTGTAAAAAAACAGTTTGATATCATTAAAGCCCTTTTAAACCGTGATGACGTTGATACAATTGTTAACGCAGGCGACTCAGACCGAGAAGGTGAAATAATCATTCGTTTATGCGTGCAAAACGCGCTAAAAACTAAAAAACAAATAAAACGCCTTTGGCTTCCCGATCAAACGCCAAAAACTGTTGCAAAGGCTTTAAAAGAAATGAAAGAGCAAAGTTATTACGATAATCTTGCTAACGAAGGGCTTTCGCGTACATATATCGACTGGCTGTACGGCGTTAATTTAACGCGCTATGCTACAATAAAATCGGGTTCGCTTCTTCGAGTGGGCAGGGTAATAGTGCCTATTGTTAAAGCTATTTACGACAGAGATTTGGAAATAGAACGCTTTAAACCCGAAGTTTATTACGCTTTGGTTTCAAAGGCGGTTACTAACGGCGAAGAAATTGAACTTGTTTCAAAGTATAAGTTTCCAAAAGCCGAAAAATACAAGGCGGATATTTGTTGTGAGCGAATGAATAAGTTGCCCGCAATCGTTACCGATAAAAAATCAAAAAAAGAAGTTTTAAACCCCGGCAAATTGTATTCGCTTACCAAACTTCAAAACTTTTTGGGTAAAAAATACAAAATGCCTATGGAAAAAAGTTTGGCGATTGCTCAAAAACTTTACGAAAACGGCTATATCAGTTATCCAAGAACTAACTCGGAATACCTTGCAACCAACGAAAAAGGTAAAATAAGGGAGATTTTGTCAAACGTTAAAAATATAGGTTACCCCGTTGTTTTTAAGGATAAAAAAAGTATTTTTGACGATTCAAAAATTGAATCACACTCTGGGCTAACCCCCACCTATAAAATCCCTGATAAAGGGGTGCTAACTGGCGACGAACACACTGTTTATTCTGCTATAATGCGCCGTTTTGTTGCGGTTTTTTGTGAAGAAGATTGTATTATCGAGCGTTCGGAATTAAATATTTCGCTTGGCGGAAAGGAAGATTATCTTTTAAAGGGCTCAAGTGTTTTACAAGCGGGGTGGACTAAATTTGACGGTATGGAAAAAAAGGATAAACTTTTGCCAAACCTTCAAATAGGTGACCAAATTAACGTTGATTTTAAACCTGAAGAAAAGCAAACTCAACCGCCAAAGCATTATAGCATCGAAACACTTAACAATTATCTTAAAAACCCTTTTAAGGATGATAAGGTAAAGAGCGAAGAAAACGATGAAGAAGAGTATAAGGCTATTTTTAAGGGCTTAGAGCTTGGAACTGAGGCTACCAGAACAGGCATAATTGACAACGCCAAAAAAAGTGGATATATTTCACTTAAAAAGGACGTTTATCATATCGAAAAGGGCGGTAGATTTTTAATTGAACAGCTTGAAGATATGAATATCTCGATGGATAAATATAAAACTAGTCAGTTAGGTCAGGCGCTTAAAAAGGTTTATCGCGGTGAAATGACTATTGATGAAAGCGTTCAAATGGCAAAGCAGGAAATATCTTCGGTTTTTAGTAGTGATAAAAACTTAGGCACGGGTTTTTACGGCGATGAAATAGGCGTTTGTCCACTTTGCGGTGGGGTTGTCGTTCGCGATAGGTATAGTTATTCGTGCAAAAATACCGCCGATAAATGCGCTTTTAAAATGAATTTAAAAATACTTGGAGCAACCCTTTCAAAGGAACAAGCAGTTAAGGTTTTAAAAGATGGCACAACCGATTTAATTAGTTTTGAATCAAAAAACGGCAAACCGTTTAGCAGTAAATTAAAACTTGACAAGGGCAAGTTGGTTTTTGATTTTGAAAGCAAAAAGTAGTCTATATGCTTGTTAACGGCATATATGTTGATAAAAAACAAAATAAATTATAAAATATTAGCGCTTTTAAACGAGTGCTAATATTTTTTTATGCGTAAAAAAAGGCATAAAGCAAAAGAGTTAGCATATAAATAAATTATCGAAATAACGGCTAAAGAACGCCGTGGAGGTTGTATGCAAAAATATGATATTTATAAAGACGTTGAAAAAAGAACGAACGGCGAACTTTATATCGGGGTGGTTGGTCCGGTTCGCACGGGTAAATCAACCTTTTTAACAAATTTTATGCAAACGGTTGTTATACCGGGTATATCTTCAAAAACAAAAAAACAAGAAACTCTTGACAGTTTGCCACAGTCGGGCGCAGGTAAAACTATAACCACTACCGAGCCAAAATTTTTACCCTCAGACGCTACTATAATTAAGTTGAGCGGAAAAATTAAAGCAAAAATTAGGCTAATCGATTGTGTTGGCTACATGGTAAACGGCGCTATTGGAGCGGAAGAAGAAGGCAAGCCACGTATGGTTCAAACCCCTTGGCAAAAAAGCCCAATAACCTTTGAAAAAGCGGGCGAAATTGGCACGCAAAAAGTAATAAATGAGCATGCAAACGTTGGTATTGTAGTTACCACCGACGGTTCGTTTACGTCTATTCCGCGAGAAGCCTACGAAAAGGCAGAAGAGCGCACCGTAAAAGAACTTAAAGAAATAGGCAAACCTTTTATTATAATTTTAAACGTTAAAAACGCAAATTTAGAAGAATCTGAAAGTTTAAGGGATAAACTTGCTAAAAAATACGGAGCTACAGTTTTACTTAAAAATCTTTTAAATTTAACCGAAAACGACGTTGAAGATATTATTGAAGGGCTTTTATACGAGTTCCCCGTTCGCTCGCTTGCGGTTGATATTCCTGATTGGATGCGAATTGAAAGTGCCGATAATAGCCTTATAGCCCCACTTTTAGGCTGTGTTAGAGATAATGCGCCTAAAATTAAAAAGATGAGTGACTATTTAATTTTATGTGAAGAGCTTCAAAAACTTGATTATGCTTTAACGGTAAGTAGTGAAATTGATTTAGGTGAAGGCTCGATTAAAATTGATTTTATTCCAACCGACGAATGTTTCTATTCGGCGTTATCACTTTCGGCGGGCGAAAGTATTAGCGAAAGACTTGCGCTTATGCGTTTTGTAAAAAGTTCGGCAGTTGCTAAAAAGCAATACGAAAAATTGCAAGGCGCTTTAGCTGAAGCCGAACAAACGGGATACGGCATAGTTGCGCCAAGCGAAGAGCAAATCACACTTTCTAAGCCCGAAATGGTTAAGACGGGCAACAGTTACGGCGTAAAAATTAAAGCGGTTGCTCCTTCGCTTCATATAGTTAAAGTTGAAATTGGCGCAGAAGTTAATTCGGTTGTTGGTAAGGAAAAACAATGCGCCGATTACGTTGAAGGCTTGAGCAAGCAATACAGCGAAAATCCGCAAGGTATTATGCGCGTTGATTTGTTTGGTCGCCCCATTTACTCATTTGTTAGCGAAGAAATTTACGATAAAGCAGGCGGTATGAAGGCTGTTTTTAGGGATAAATTAAGAAAAACCGTTTCTAAACTGGTCAACGAAAAGAAAACTGCGCTATTTTGCGTAACTATTTAGCGTTAGTAGAATAATCTTTCTAACGCAATGAATTTGCGCTCCTGCAAATTTAAAATTTGCTTATATTATTTAAAAACGCTTTAAAAGAACAAAACTTTTAAGGCGTTTAATTATAGTTATTTATAGGCGTATAAAAAACTTGCATAAAAAAAGTAAAAGTGTTATACTAAAAGTGCGAACTCAATTTCATATTAAACACGAGAGTATACTTATAGGGCATAAGTGTACCTATTTCGCGTTACATAAAATCTTTCGTGTGAAGTATTTTGTTGAAATTGAGTGTCGCAACTTTAGCGAATAAGTCACTTTTTTGTCAGGTGTCGGCTTCGCTATAGTCGGCACTTTTTTGTTTTAAAAAAATTTTTAAAAGCTCGTAAAGGAGAAACATTATGAAAAGAAGTTTTTGGCTAAAAGTTTTTGTAACTGTTTGTACTATTTGCTTAAGCTTAGGCGTAGCATTTGGTTGCAATTTATTGCCAGGCAATAAAACCAATAGTTCAAACAGCGAAAGTGAAAATTCAGAATCATTATTACCACCTACTTCAGCAGAAGAACATACGCACTCTTATAATGAGCAAGTGTTTAATCCTAGTTGTGTGGAGGGTGGTTATACACTTTACGTTTGCGGTTGTGGCGATAGCTATACTGGTAATTATACAAGCGCTACTGGTCATAGCTATAAAGATGGTTATTGCTTGGTATGCGGTGCAAAAGACAACCAAATTAATATTCCAACTACTGATTCTTCATATTTTAATTTTACTTTGTTATTAAACGATACTTATAGTATTTCTGCAAAAGATGTTACAAACTTACCAAACGAAGTTTCTTTACCGTCAAGTTATAACGGCAAGCCTATAACTGAAATTGCAGAACAAGGCTTTGCTGGATGTGATTTAAATACTTTAGTTATACCTGAAGGAATAAAGGTAATTGCCGGAAGGGCTTTTTATGGATCGAAGATGGGTAATCTTTATTTTCCAACAACTATAACAACGGTATTTTATAATTCCTTTGGAGGTATTTTTGAATACGTTGGGGGAAATGGTCATATTGGAAGTTTACATATTAAAGATTTAAAATCTTGGTTTAATATAGACTTTGCAGTTGAAAGCGTAGAGAATGGTTGGGGACCATCAAGTCCTATTTGGGCAGATAATTTTTATGTAAACGAACAAAGAATTACCGAATTGGCAATTCCCGAAGGCGTTACAAAAATTAAAGTCGGCGCTTTAACTGGTGCACAAACGATTACAAAGGTTACAATACCAAGCAGTGTAACCACTATTGATCCGTTTGCTTTTTATTTTGTAAATAGCTTAGAAGAAGTAGTATTTGCAAAAAATAGTAAACTTACAACAATTGGGGCTGAGGCTTTTGGTGCTACCAGCTTAAAAAATATAGTTTTGCCAGAAGGGTTAACAACAATTGGAGAGTGTGCTTTTTTCGACTGTCCGCTTGAAAAAATATATATTCCAAGTACGGTTAATTACGTGGGTGATAGTGCCTTCGGTGTTTGTACTTCTCTTGCCGAGGTTCATATTAGTGATTTATCAGCTTGGTGTAATATTGATTTTATTCATAGGGGCAGCCAAACTGACGATGGTCTTGTTACTGCTGATCATTCTAACCCATTGATGAATGATAGCGCAAATTTATATTTAAACGGTAATTTATTAACCGAACTTGTAATTCCTCAAGGTGTTGAAACTATTAAAAAATTTGCATTTAATGGATTTAAAGGGAATAAAGTTGTAATACCTAAAACAGTAAAAATAATTGAACTTGGAGCATTTTTGGAATGCTATTCTTTAGCTGAGGTTATTAACAATTCATCATATATAACTGTAGAAAAAGATTTAATAAATAATGGTTCAGTTGGTTATTATGCGTTAGAAATATATAATGCCAACGATGAATACCAAAACAAATTTTTAAATGATAATGGCTACGTTGGTTATTATACCACAACGGTTGTAAATCCAAAGAGCCAGGATGAAGAAAATAATGAGGATAGCGATAATTTATTACCAGATGAAAATGGCTTTGTTATACAAGAAATTGATGGCGAAGTGGTATTGGTAGAGTATCTTGGTTGTGAAGAAAATATAAAAATACCCGAAGGTGTTACTATAGTTGGTGAAGGGGCGTTATATGAATGTCAATATATAAAAAGCGTAGAAATTTCTAATAGTGTTACTATAGTTGGTGAAAGTGCGTTTGGGCGGTGTTATTCGTTAAGAACCGTTATAATGGGCAACGGCGTTGTTGAATTGGGCGCGAGAGCCTTTGAGCAATGCGCGTTGTTGGAAAAGGTAAAGTTTGCAGAACAAAGCAGTTTAAAAATTATTGGTGGATATGCTTTTCGCGGGTGTTATCAATTAAAGGAATTTGTAATACCCGAAGGTGTTGCTCAAATTGGTTATGGTGCGTTCTATGATTGTAGTTCACTAACAAAAATAAATATACCATCAAGCGTAACCTCCATTCAATTCCAAGCTTTTATGGGTTGTCATCTAGCAGGGGTTTATATAACCGACCTTAAGGCTTGGTGTAATATAGATTTTGATGCGATGGCCAATCCTTTAGAGTATGCTAATAACTTATACTTAAATAACGAAGTTGTAAACGATTTAATAATACCAAGTAAAATAACAGAAATTAAACCTTTTGCTTTTAATGGCTTCTTGGGAAAAAGTGTTGTTATTTCATCAAGCGTAACTGAAATGGGGCAGGATAATAGTTCTATTGCGAGATCCGTATTTAATAGTCCGTACGCAACAACATATTGTGAAACAACAAGCAAACCCGATGGTTGGGTTGATTCTTGGTGCAGAAATAGTGATTCGATTTATTGGTATAGTGAAAACGAGCCTACAACTAGTGGAAATTATTGGCATTACGTAAATGGCGTGCCAACAAAATGGTAATTAAAATGATTTTTAACATTAAATAGAAATTTCCTAAAAAGGAGAAAAGGTATGAAAAGAAGTTTTTGGCTAAAAGTTTTTGTAACTGTTTGTACTATTTGCTTAAGCTTAGGTGTAGCATTTGGTTGCAATTTATTGCCAGGCAATAAAACCAATAGTTCAAACAGCGAAAGTGAAAATTCAGAATCGTTATTACCACCTACTTCAGCAGAAGAACACACTCACTCATATAGTGAGCAAGTGTTTAATCCTAGTTGTGTGGATGGTGGTTATACACTTTACTCTTGCGAGTGTGGCGATAGCTATACTGGTAATTACACGAATGCAACTGGTCATAGCTATAAAGATGATGCCTGTGAGTTTTGTGGTGAAACCTCAACAGAATATTTTGGCTTTACATTATTGGAAAACGACACATATGCCGTTAATGGAAAATCAAACATGCCAGAAAATATAGTTATTCCTTCATCGTATGAAGGGAAACCTGTAACTGAAATTCATCCATTTGCATTTGCATCAACTGCGATTAAAAGTGTAATAATACCTGATAGTATAACTCGAGTTTGTGGTTCGGCATTTAGGATGTGTTTAGATTTAAACACGGTAGTGATAGGAAATGGCGTTAAAATAATTGAGGGTAATATATTTTTAGATTGTAGGCTCTTACAACGTGTTGTGCTTGGAAATAGTGTTGAAAGAATTGAAGACTATGCGTTTGCGGGTTGTACAAATTTAAGATATATAAATATACCAAATAGTGTTACTTATATTGGATTTGCATTCACGAGCAATAGTGATATTTTAGATTATAACGTTAAAGATAACTTAAAATATTTAGGAAATGAAAGTAATCCATATTTGTATTTAGCAGGAGTTGTTTCGACTAATATAATGAGTGCTAATATTGACGAACAATGTAAAATAATTGGGCGTGCTTTTAGCGAATGTAGAGAATTACGAGAGGTTGTAATACCAAATAGTGTAACTTCGATTGGTGAGTGTGCGTTTCGAAATTGTTGGTTGCTTGAAAATATACAAATACCAGATAGCGTAACTTCAATTGGGGGAGGTGCGTTTCAAAGATGTCAATCCTTAAAGAGTATTGAAATACCATCAAGCGTAACTTCAATTGGTAAAGATGTGTTTGCTGAATGCTATAGATTGGTAGAGATTGTTAATAGATCACCGTATATAACTATTGAAAAAGGAATGTCAGGAATTGATGATTATGCTTTTGCTATATATAATAGTGATGATGTATTTGAAAAAACAAAGCTTCTAAATGATAATGGATATATAATTTATAGCGATGGGAATAAAAAAATATTAGTTGATTATATTGGCACTGAAACAAATTTAATATTACCGTCATATATCACAGAGATTAATAATAATGCACTTTATTATCGTGATTCACCAACAAGCGTTGTAATCGGTGAAGGTGTAACTTCGATTGGTGAGGATGCGTTTTTTGCTTGCTATAAATTAGTTGAAGTAATAAATAAATCATCTCATATCACAGTAGAAAAAGGTTCTTCAGATAACGGTTACGTAGGATATTATGCATTATCTGTATCAAACTGTGATAATAACTATGTAAGTAAACTTACCACCGATGAAAACGGTTATATACTTTATACTGACGATGAAGATGTAATTTTAGTAGGTTACGTTGGTAGTGAAACTGATTTGATAGTGCCCGCAGGTGTAACGAAAATTAATGATTTCGCGTTTTATATTGAGTATTACCGATCGTTTAATTCTGATTCAATAACCTCAATCGAAATACCAAATAGCGTAACTTCGATTGGTGATAGTGCATTTGCAAATTGTAGTTCACTAACAGAAGTAAATTATTTAGGAACAATAGATGAATGGGCTCAAATAAGTTTTGGCGATGGTGACGCAAACCCATTATATTATGCAACGCAGTTAAAAATAAAAGGTGAATTAGTAACCGAAGTAAAACTAACAACTGCAACAAAAATATCTGCTTACGCGTTCTTTAATTGTAGTTCACTCACTTCAATTGAAATCCCCGATAGTGTAACTTCGATTGGTGAGAGGGCGTTTCAAGGTTGTAGTTCACTAACTTCGGTTGTAATAGGTGATAGCGTAAGTTCGATTGGTAAGTGTGCATTTGCAAATTGTAGTTCACTAACTTCGATTGAAATACCTAATAGTGTAACTTCGATTGGTGTTGCTGCGTTTGGTGGTTGTGATTCACTTGAAGAAATAACATTGCCGTTTGTTGGCGCAACAAAAGATGGCGATAATAACACGTATTTTGGTTATATATTTGGTTCACATAATTATTATAATAATAATAATTTTGTTCCTACGTCATTAAAAAAGGTAACTGTAACGGGTGGAAAAATTGCTAATCATTCGTTCTATGGTTGTAATTCACTAACTTCGATTGAAATCCTCGACAGTGTAACTTCGATTGGTGAGGATGCGTTTTATAATACGGCATATTATAATAATAAATCAAATTGGGAAGATGGCGTATTGTATATCGGTAAATATTTAATTAGAGCAAAAACAACTATAGAAGGTAACTATGCTATTAAGGAAGGTACGTTGTGTATTGCTGACGGTGCGTTCTATGGGTGTAGTTCACTAACTTCAGTTGTAATACCAAATAGTGTAACAGTGATTGGTGATGATGCGTTCTATAATTGTAGATCACTAACTTTAATTGAAATACCAAATAGCGTAACTTCGATTGGTGAGGATGCGTTTGCTTGTTGTAGTTCACTAACTTCAATTACTGTAAGTGAAGAAAATGAATATTACAGTTCTTTAAACGGAAATTTATATAATAAAGATAAAACAACTTTAATTCAATATGCAATTGGTAAAACGGAGGATACTCTTGAAATCCCCGATAGTGTAACTTCTATTGGCAATTATGCGCTTGCTTATTGTAATTCATTAACTTCAATTAAAATACCAAATAGTGTAACGTCGATTGGTGATGAAGCATTTTATTGTTGTGATTCACTAACATCGATTACTGTTGATGAAAATAACGAATATTACTCTTCATTAAACGGTAATTTATATAATAAAGATAAAACAACTTTAATTCAATATGCTATCGGTAAACAAGATGATTTATTCACAATACCAAATAGCGTTACTTCGATTGGTGATGCTGCGTTTGCTTATTGTGAATCACTAACTACGGTTGAGATACCAAATAGCGTTACCTCGATTGGTGATGCTGCATTCTATTATTGTAGTTCATTAACTTCGGTTGTAGTTGGTGATAGCGTAACATCAATTGGTGATTATGCGTTCGCTTATTGTAGTTCATTAACTTCGGTTGTAATTGGTGATAAGGTCACTTCGATTGGTTCTTATGCGTTTTATAATTGTAATTCACTAACTTCGGTTGTAATTGGTGATAGCGTAACATCAATTGGTTATGATGCGTTTTATAATTGTAGGGCACTAACAGAAGTAAATTATTTAGGAACAATAGATGAATGGGCTCAAATAAGTTTTGGCGATAGTGACGCAAACCCATTATATTATGCAATGCAGTTAAAAATAAAAGGTGAATTAGTAACCGAAGTAAAACTAACAACTGCAACGAAAATTTCTGATTATGCGTTCCGGAATTGTTATTCGCTAACTTCGATTGTAATCCCTGATAGCGTAACTTCAATTGGCGAGGGGGCGTTTTATGGTTGTAGCTCACTAACAAGTGTATATTATAAGGGAAGTGCGAGTGAATGGTATAATATTTCTATTGATTCTTCTAATTCATCTTTAACTATTGCAACGCGCTATTATTATAGCGAAAGCGAGCCAGCAGAAGAAGGTAATTATTGGCACTACGTAAACGGCGTTCCAACAAAATGGTAATTAAAAATTTAACTAGCCTTTGCTTTTAGCAAGGGCTTTTTTAGTGGGTTGTGGGGAATAGAAGAGATGTTTCGACTAACGCTCAACATGACAGTTAGGTTATTAGAATTATAAACTAATAGTTAAAATGCTTGCTAAAATATAAATAAAAATGTTATAATATATAATCAGTGCAATAAAAATAATCCCAAACAAAAACCGCGACTAACTATTTAGCTCGAATAAAAATTATAAGGAAATTAAGTATGCAGGCAATAAAAATTGAAAACGCATATTTTTCATACGAAGAAGGGCATCCTGCCGTTAACGATATTTCGCTTGAAATAAATCAAGGGGAATATATTGCCATTGTTGGAAAAAACGGTAGCGGTAAAAGCACTATTGCCAAACTTATCAACGGGCTACTTTTGCCAAAAAGCGGAAAGGTTAGCGTTTTTGGGCTTGATACTTCCGATAAAAAACAGGTGTTTGAAATTAGAAAAAACGTGGGAATGGTTTTTCAAAACCCCGATAACCAAATGGTTGCAACCATAGTTGAAGACGATATAGTTTTTGGGCCAGAAAACATTGGCGTTCCGCGTGAAGAGATTGCAAAGCGTATAGAGTTTGCTTTAACTGCAACCAACAATACCGCCTTTCGCAATCGCCCATCAAGCGAGCTTTCGGGTGGTCAAAAGCAAAGGGTTGCCATTGCAGGGGTTTTGGCAATTCGCCCTAAAATTTTAATACTCGACGAAGCAACTTCAATGCTCGACCCAAAGGGTAGAAGTGAAGTTAATGAAGTTATACGCAAGCTTAATAAAGAAGAAGGCATAACGGTTATTACCGTAACACACTATATGGAAGAAGCCTTATTTGCCGATAGAGTTATAGTTACAAACAGCGGACAAATTGCTTTTTCGGGCACACCCGAACAAGTTTTTTCGCGTGAAAAGGATATTGAAGCGTGCGGGCTTTGTTTGCCACGCGCTATGTATATTGCAAACAGATTAAAAGAAAAAAATATTTTAGATAAAAATCTAAAATGTTATACAGCCCAAGAGTTGGAGAGTGCCTTATGCGAATTATTTGTAAAGATTTAAGTTTTTCTTACGAGCCAAAAAAGAAAAACACCGCTTACGCGCTTGAAAACGTTAGTTTGACTATTGAAGAAGGCGAATTTTTTGGTATAATTGGGCATACGGGCTCGGGTAAAAGCACTTTTATACAGCACTTAAACGCGCTTGTTCCACTTCAAAGCGGTGAACTTTTGGTTGGTGAATTTGACCTTGATACAAAAAACAAACAGTATAAAAAGAATTTAAAGGCGCTTCGCAGTAAGGTAGGAATGGTTTTTCAATACCCCGAATATCAACTTTTTGCCGAAAGCGTGTTTGAAGACGTAGCATTTGGGCTTAAAAACTTTTACCCCGAACTTTCACTTAAGCAAATTGAGCAAAAGGTAAAGTATGCAATCGAGCTAGTAGGGCTTAACTACTATCAAATTAAGGATAAATCGCCATTTGATTTGTCGGGCGGGCAAAAGCGCCGAGTTGCTATTGCAGGCGTACTTGTAACCGACCCCGAAATTTTGGTTATGGACGAGCCTGTTGCTGGGCTTGATCCCGTGGGTAAAAAAGAACTTATGGATTTATTGCATTCTTTTAAAAAGGGCAATAAAACGGTAATCATCGTTTCGCACGATATGGACGAAGTTTGCGAAAACTGCTCGCGTATCGCTATTATGCAGGGCGGTAAGGTTGTTAAGGTTGGTAAGCCGAGCGAAGTGTTTACTGAGCTTCCCGATGAAAACCTTGAGCTTCCAGTTGTTGCAAGGCTTAAAAACGCTTTAAAAACTAAAGGCGTTGAAATTGACTGCAAACTTGAAAGCGACGATTTTATTGAAGAAATAGTAAAAAAATATAAAGAACGAAATGGGCGTTAATCGATATATAGCCCTACTTTTTTAAAAAACAGCATGAAAAAGTTATCGTTTGGGCAGTATTATCAAGCGAAATCATTTTTACATTCAATGGATTCGCGAGTTAAAATTCTGCTTTTAATTGCATACTTCGTTGCTATATTTTTAGTTAGTAACTTTTGGGGATTTGCCGTGGCAGGCGCGTTTATAGTTCTTGCCATACTTTTTGCGCGCGTTCCTGTAATTTCGGTTTTAAAAAGTGTAAAAAGTATACTATTTTTAGTGCTTTTTACCGTTATATTAAACTTATTTTTCTATAGTGGCGAGTATAAAGTGATTTACTGGCAAGTTGGCGATTTTATACAAATAACCGATTCTTCGGTAATCTTTTCGGCTTTTATGGCGCTTCGCCTTACAATGCTTGTAATGGGTAGCTCGCTACTTACTTTAACAACTACCCCAGTTGAACTTACCGACGGTATTGAAAGTTTACTTTCGCCATTAAAAGTAATTAAATTTCCAGTTCACGAGCTTGCGCTAATTATGAGTATTGCCCTTCGCTTTATTCCCACGTTAGCCGACGAAACCGAGCGTATTATTTGCGCCCAAAAAGCGCGTGGCGGTGATTTTGAAAGCGGTGGAATTGCAAAACGCGCAAAAGCTATGATACCTATTTTAATTCCGCTTCTTGTAAGTTCGTTTAGGCGCGCCGAAGAACTTGGCGATGCTATGGACGCAAGATGTTATAGCGGTAGTAAGGGTAGAACCAGATACAAAAAAATGAAAATAGGTTATCGCGATGTAATTGCAACCGTTCTTGTTGCGGTAGTGATTTTTTTAATAGTTTATTTTAATAAAATTTTCGTTGGTATTATATGAGAATAGTTTTGGTTATACAATACGACGGCAAAAATTTTTGCGGTTGGCAAATACAGCCCAACGTTAGAACGGTGCAAGAAACGGTTGAAAATGCGATTTTTGAACTTACTGGGCAAAAAACTTCGGTTACGGCAAGCGGAAGAACGGATAGCGGTGTGCACGCCTTTTGTCAGGTAGCGCATTTTGATAGCGAAAGTTCTATTCCGCCCGAAAACTATGCGCGCGCTTTAAACGTTATTTTGCCAAGCGACGTAAAAATAGTTAAAAGTATGCAAGCGCCAAAGGAGTTTCACGCAAGGTTTAGCGCAAAGAAAAAAACCTATCGCTATACTTTTTATTTAAGCGAGGTTGAACTGCCTTTATTTGAGCCTTACGCTACGCGCATAATACGCGCGGATATAAATAAAATGAAAGAAGCTTCGCAAAAACTTATTGGAGAGCATGATTTTGCTTGTTTTTTAGCATCGAACAGTAGCGTTAAAGATACCGTTAGAACTATTTATTCGTGCAAAGTAACTAAGAAAAACAACTTGATTTATATCGACGTTTGTGGCAACGGCTTTTTATATAATATGGTTAGAACTATTGCAGGAACTCTTCTTTCGGCAGGCGAAGGCAAGATTTTGCCAAGCGATATAGAAGCTATTTTAAAGGCGAAAACAAGAGCAAAGGCGGGCAAAACTATGCCGGCAAAAGGATTGTCGCTTATAAAAGTTGAGTATAAGGGCATAAAAATACCAAAATTTTAACAAAAATGTAAAAATGTGCTTAAAAATGCTTGACTATAATTTAAAAGTTAGTTAAAATATTTAGGCTATTGATTATCAGGAGAAATTTGCGAAAAGGACTTAGCCCCTCTTTTTTAAATGATTTTTCTTTTTGATAGATATATTAAAAAATTAAAATTTAAGGAGAATTAGGCATGAAGACCTTTATGGCAAAAGACGCTACAAGAGCGGAAGCTAAATGGTATATTGTTGATGCTACCGACGTTGTTTTAGGTAGATTAGCATCACAAGTTGCTAACGTATTACGTGGTAAACACAAACCTACTTTTACGCCTAACGCTGATACAGGCGATTACGTAATCGTTATCAATGCAGATAAAGTTAAATTAACAGGTAACAAACTTGAAGACAAAATGTACACTTACCACACTGGTTACGTTGGCGGTTTAAAACAAATCCCATACAAAACTATGATGGAAAACAAGTCGGACGTTGTTGTTTACGAAGCAGTTAAGGGTATGATCCCTCACAATGCTTTAGGTAGAAAAGTTATTCAAAAATTAAGAATTTACAAGGGCGCTGATCATGGTCACGCTGCTCAAAAACCAGAAGTTCTTAAAATTGAAGGTTAATGGAGGATAGATAAATGGCTAAAACTGCAAAGAAAAAGGTTCAATATTGGGGAACTGGCAGAAGAAAAAAAGCGGTTGCTAGAGTTAGACTTATCCCCGGTGGCACTGGTAACATTATCATCAACGGCAGAACTATTGATGAATACTGCGACCTTGGCACTTTAAAATTAGTTATCCGTCAACCATTAGTTTTAACTAACAAAGAAAACGCTTACGACGTATTCGTTAACGTTCAAGGCGGTGGTTTCACTGGTCAAGCTGGCGCTATCCGTCACGGTATCGCAAGAGCATTAATCGTTGCTGAACCAGAACTTCGCGCTTCTTTAAAGAAAGTTGGTTACTTAACAAGAGATCCAAGAATGAAAGAAAGAAAGAAACCAGGTTTAAAGAAAGCTCGTAGAGCTCCACAATTCAGCAAGAGATAATTTTTATATCTTACGAATTTTACAGCATCCACTTCGTGGGTGCTGTTTTTTTGTTGAATTAGTGACGGTATGGTAAAATATTAAATTTGCTTTATATAGTAAAGTATTCTTACTAAGAAACTAAAGGGTTAGCGCATTAAAGTAGAAGAAATTAGCATAAAATGTTTTTTATTTTGCTAATATTCGTAGTATTTTATAAGCTTTTAATTGACTTTGAGTAAGTAAAATAATATAATAAAAAAGATATATTTATTATAATTGGGGTAAAAAATGGAAAATTTATTACACGATTGTTTACAATGTGGTGGCGATTTACAAGTTGACGCGCGTACTGGCGTTTTAACCTGTATTTATTGCGGTAGGCAGTATCACGATGGCGTTGAAGGGATATCACACGATATTAAAGAAATAGTATCTCGCCGTCAGATGCGCGAATTTATTCAAGCAGAAGAATTGTGCCGTAATTTAATACAAAAACAACCCTTAAACGCAGAAGTTTATTGGCAAAAAGTGCTATGTGAGTTGGGGGTAGTTTACGTTCACGAAAACGGTAATGCAAAGCCTACTTTTTTTAGTTATTCATATGATAGCCGTTTAAAGATTTTAGATAATCCCGATTATAAAAAAGCTGTTGAAAATGCGCAAAACAACCAAGATAAAGAGTATTATAAAAATCAAGCAGTTCAGCTTGACGTGCTTTTAAAAGAGTTTTTCGAGCTTGTTGCGAAAGAAAATTCTTACGATATTTTTATATCTTTTAAAAAGACTACCGAAGCGATAGTTGACGGCGAAAAAACAACTATCGACACTGATGACTATTTTAAAGCACGTGAAATTTACAATGCGCTTAAAGATAGGTATAAAGTATTCTTTTCGCCTGTTTCAATAGGTGGCGATACGGGTATTTACGGCGAAAAATACGAGCCAAGAATTTTAAAGGCGCTTCAAACCTCACAAGCTATGATTTTGGTGGGTAGTAAGCGTGATTATATACAATCAAATTGGGTAGAAAACGAATGGCGTAGATATCAATATTTTATTCAAAAAGGGCTTAAACAAAAAAATTCGCTAATTTTAGGCTACGTTAAAAATATGCCTGCTTTACCACCTGCGCTTCGCGAAATTCAATTACCTTCATTTGATATGTTTAAGGTGGATTATTTAACTGAACTTAGCGATAAGCTTTCATTCATAAAGAGTAGTAAAGGGCTAAAAAGTACGCTAAACAGCAGAAAAATTAGAACGGACTTTTTAGATAATCAAACGGATACCGCCTTTAAGGGTAGCGCAGTTCAAAGAATAAGTTTACAAAATAGAAAAAATAGCGCGGGCATACAAATTGAAGCGAGCGAATCGCGTGAGTTTTCATCTGCTGAAAGTATGCGTACAAACGGCTCGTTTAACGATGCTATAATGATGTACAGTCAGGTGCTTCGCAAAAATCAAAACAATGCAAAGGCGTATTTTGGGCGATTCTTGTGTAAAATTAAGGCTAAAAAGCAAGATGAAATAGCAAAAAAGGCAGATAATATTACAAACGACGCTCTTAATGATTTGCAAAATGCAATCGAGCATGCTCCTAACGAAATTGAAGCATACGGCTATCTCGCTTCGCTTTATCCTGTATTTGAAGCTAAAGAGAGAGATCCTTTAGAAGGTATAAAAAATCCTGATGCGTACGTTGCTTCTCTTAAGAAAAAAAGCATAGCGCCTTTAGATAATGCTATTAACAAAATGCTTTTAAATGATATTCAAAAGAAGTATTACATTCCTGTTTGTTCGGCAAGCATGGCAAAGAAAGAACTTGTTTTTGAATTTATAAATAAGTATATTACGCCAAATCATGCAGTTCAATTGATTAAAAATTTTGAAAAATTGCAACAAATAGCTATTAAAAAGGGTGATTTAAAAACCGCCGAGCGTATTTACGATTGGGCGCAAAAGATATTTTTTGAAGAAAAACATGATTTTAATCTTGCTTACGTTTACGGTTGGGCAAAACTTCTTTTTGAGCATAAACACTACGCAGTATCCCTTAAATATTTTGAAGAACTTGCGTCGTCACCATTATTTACTTCGGGTGAATGTTATTATTACATTTTGCGTTGCAGATTAAAAGATGCTCACCCTTATATTAAAAATTGGTCGTTTAAGGCGGATACTAGCGATGATATGACCATTAAAAAGCCAAGCGAACTTGATATTGATGAAATTATCGAGCGTATTTTCGTGTGCGATAAAGGTAATAAAACCTCTGCTGTACAAAGCATTATAGCTATTGCCAAAGAACAAGCTGCGCGCGGATATTCAAAGGCAAATAGGTTGATTGAACTTATTATAAACTGTTTCCGTGGGCTTGATAAGGATGATTTTGCTAACGAGTTTATAAAAGATATTGCAAATACCTATATTTTTGCGGGTAAGTTTAATAAGGCTCGCACCTTTGTAAACGAACTTCTTGCGCAAAACGAAAAAGATGCTAACGCGCATTGGCTATTACTAAAATGTAAGCTTAAGTTAAGCACCGATTCTCAGTTATCGTATAAGGGTAAAAGCTTGTTTAAGGTGCAAGAGTTTAATAACGCTTTAAACTGTGCCGATGATAAAACCTATAATTATTATATGGACGTTTATAACGGCAAGGTAAAAAATCGCACTTATACCGAAAAACAACGCGAAAAATTTAATTCAAATGCAAACTATAAAAAATTGGAAGTAAAACTTAAAGTTTTCTATTTATGCCTTTTAGCATTTTCGTTATGTAGTTTACTTTTCCAAAGCGTATTTTACACCTATATTCACTTTGGTTGGCATATTGCAATTATATCTTGTATTGCGGTTTTAACTTTTGTTCTTGGCATAGTTTTAAAAGATTGGCGTGGGTATAAAAGCTTTAGCGGTTTTTCATTTTTAATAACCTTGCTTATTTTGGCATCTTCTATTACAAGTATGTGTGTAGTGCCTAATAAGCCTATTATGTTAACTAATGAAAAGCAATTTAATATATTAAACAACTTACCAACGGCTGGCGATTGCGACTACGTTTTAACAAAAGATATGGATTTTAAGGGCAGTAAATGCACTTGGTATGGTAAAGTTAAAGAGTTTAACGGAACTTTTGATGGTGGCGGATATACTTTAAGCAATATTGTTGTAAAAGCTAAAACGCAAGATTGCAGAGAAGGAGGAAACTCATATTTTGGCTTTGTTAAAGAAAATAGGGGAACTATAAAAAACCTTAATTTTACTAACTGTGAAATAAAACTTTCGGTTAAAGTTAGTAGCGAAAAATATATTAGTAATAGTACTGCTGCAGTTGGTACGATTTGCGGTTTTAATAAAGGGCTTGTAACCGACTGTAACGTTACAAATACATACGTTTTGCTTTGGCATGAATCAACTTATTATAGATATTATTGTGTTAGTGGTATTGTAGGATATAACAATAAAGAAGTTTCTAATTGTAAATATATTTGTGATAATAAAAATGAAAATTATAGTTATTCATTAACGTTTGTAAACGTAAAGGGTCTTTCTTATTCTTCAAACAGTGGAAAGATTTATTGTCGCGGAATTTGTTATAATAATTCCAACGCAAAAGAAACGAATTGTGTAAGCGAATGCACAACGGGTAGTGTAGTTGTACAACGATAAAAGATAAAATTAAAAAGAGCTTGAAGTATGTGTTCAGGCTCTTTTTTTGATATAGTAAAACCCCGAGCAAAAAGCGCGCGGGGTATAATTTTTATTGTTTTTATTAGTCTTTTCTTGGAATAATGGTTATATCAAGGTCGATTCCGTAGTTACCGTCTTTACCTTTTGAAACGGTAATTTTACCAGTTTTTTCATCCTTTGTGATAGTTTTACACTTGCCACCTGTGATAAGTCCGCAAAGAGCAAAACTATATTTATCCATATCTTCAAGGTAAGGTATAACCTTTGTTGCAACGTCTTCTGGCAAGTAACCAACGTGGTGTAAGCCGTTACCCGTCCAGTCGAATAAGTAAACTTTTACTTTGTTGCCATCTAAAAGCAAGCCCATTTTTTTGAATTCTTGTTCGGCAAGTTCGTAAACGGTGTCGTTTTCGTACTCTTCTTTAAGTTCGCTCATCTTTAAGCCGTCGTATTTATCTAAATAACCAAGCTTTAAGCCTTCTTTAATTTCAGCATCTAATATATTTTTAACTTTAATGCCTTCGTCGTTCTTCTTGCCTTCAACGTCTATCGAGCAAGTTGCTTCAAATATAACTTCTTTTGGTGCGTATATTAGTTTTCTTGCGCGTTTTGTTGCTATTCTTGGAAGTATTTGGTTGGCGTCTTTCGCGTTTGTTAACTTAAATCCTTTTTCTTCGGCAACAGGTTCTGCTTGTTCAGTAGGTTCTTCGGTTGCTTCAGTCTCGTTTTTGATTTCTTCAACGTCAGCGCTAACTTCGGGTAGAGCAGTAAGAGCTACTTCTTCTTTGGCTTTTTCTTCCGCTTCAGCTTTCGCCTTAGCTTCAGCTTCAAGTCTTGCTTTTTCTTCAGCTTCAGCCTTTGCTTTAGCTTCGGCTTCAAGCCTTGCTTTTTCTTCAGCTTCAGCTTTCGCCTTAGCTTCGGCTTCAAGTCTTGCTTTTTCTTCCGCTTCGGCCTTTGCTTTAGCTTCTGCTTCAAGCCTTGCTTTTTCTTCCGCTTCAGCCTTTGCTTTAGCTTCAGCTTCAAGTCTTGCTTTTTCTTCCGCTTCGGCTTTTGCCTTAGCTTCGGCTTCAAGTCTTGCTTTTTCTTCAGCTTCAGCCTTTGCTTTAGCTTCAGCTTCAAGTCTTGCTTTTTCTTCTGCTTCGGCTTTCGCCTTAGCTTCAGCTTCAAGTCTTGCTTTTTCTTCCGCTTCAGCCTTTGCTTTAGCTTCAGCTTCAAGCCTTGCTTTTTCTTCCGCTTCAGCCTTTGCCTTAGCTTCGGCTTCAAGCCTTGCCTTTTCTTCCGCTTCAGCTTTTGCCTTAGCTTCGGCTTCAAGTCTTGCTTTTTCTTCAGCTTCAGCCTTTGCCTTAGCTTCAGCTTCAAGCCTTGCTTTTTCTAACTCTAAAGCATTGTCTCCTTCTTTGTATATACAAGACAAACTACAATTATCGCAAGTGTAGCCTAACTTTTTACATCTTGAAAGTTGACGTTTTTTATTTACGCTAAAAGAGATTACGTCGTTTGAATAAAAATTGCTCATATAATATCTCCTATAGGGGATTAAAATTCTAAAGCGTGTTTATGTTGTTTAGTCATATAATTATAACCGATATTATATAAATTGTCAATTGCATTTTATAAAAAAGATGTGGTAAATTGTTTAAAAAGATACTATCAAGTAATTTTAATTGACTTTTTTAATATATTGTTCTATTATATTTGTATGGAAAAGAAAAGAGTTGTTATAGGTATGAGTGGTGGAGTGGATAGCTCGGTTGCCGCACTTTTATTAAAAGAGCAAGGGTATGACGTTATTGGCTTGTTTATGAACAACTGGGAAGAACAGGACGAAAATGGTTGTTGTACTTCCGAGCAGGATTTTGCCGACGTGCGCAGGGTGTGCGATAAAATAGATATTCCTTATTATTCGGTTAATTTTGCACAAAACTATTTGGATAGGGTTTTTAGTTATTTTATCGAAGAGTACTCAAAGGGTAGAACCCCCAATCCCGACGTTTTGTGTAATCGTGAAATTAAATTCGGGCCGTTTAAGGAGTATGCGTTAAATATGGGGGCTGACTATATTGCAACGGGGCATTATTGCAAAATTAAACACGAAAACGGCATTCATTACCTATTAAAAGCAAAAGATACAAACAAAGACCAAACATACTTTTTAAACCAACTTTCACAATCTCAGCTTGATGGGGTGTTGTTTCCGCTTGCTGACCTTGATAAAAGCGAAGTTCGCCGTATTGCTGAAGAAAACGATCTTTATACTGCAAGAAAAAAGGATTCTACGGGTATTTGCTTTATAGGGGAGCGTAAGTTTAGGGAATTTTTAATGAAGTATATTCCTGCAAAAGAAGGCTTGATTAAAACTTACGATGGAAGAGTTTTAGGAAAGCACTACGGTTTAATGTATTATACTATCGGGCAAAGAAAGGGGCTTGACATCGGCGGACAAAAGGGCGACGAAGGTAGATGGTTCGTTATCGAAAAGGATTTGAAAAACAATATTCTTTACGTTGCGCACGGCGAAGAACAAAAACTATTTGCTAAAGGACTTTATATGAAGGAATGTAATTTTATTCCATTTAAGCCAAGCGAAAAGATTTTTAAATGTAACGCTAAATTCCGCTACCGTCAGGAAGAGCAGAGTGTGACTGTTAACTTTTTGGAAAACAATCCCGATGGCTTTACTATTAGGGTTGACTTTGATATACCACAACGCGCAATCACCGAAGGGCAGTATTGTGTTTTCTATGATGATGAAAAGTGTTTGGGTGGTGGCGTGATTGAAGGAGTTATAAAACAGTGAAGCTTTTTTGATTAAAAGCGTAAACTTTTAAACAAGGCGAGTTTTTAAAGCTCGCTTTTTTTATTTTTTAGGTTTACGCGCGCGACATATATATAATATAATAATATTGCCCTAAAATTCGATTAAGCATTTTGCTTGCAATATATTTAAAAGCATTTTTTAATAAAATGGGCGCTAAATTCGTTAGTTTGAATAAAATATTTAAAAGAATACTTGCTTTATAGTGTTTATTAAATCAAAAAAACACAATATATAGTGGTGAAAAAATTTTTTTAAAAAAAAATTAAAAAACCTATAAAAAAACTGTTGACATTTTTCGTCAAATATGGTTTAATAGGCAAGCATCAAAAATCACGGTAGCAAAATTAAGCGATTATTAAGGCTTGATTTTGTTAGAAAAAATCTCGCAAAAAAGTTTTTAAAATTTTTTTAAAAATGATAGAAAAATGCTTGACAATTAACTATAAATATGGTTTAATAGATGAGCATCACAACGCGAGGGTAAAAAGCTTACAAAATAAGCCAATTGCAAGGTGAAAAAAATTTTTAAATATTTTTTAAAAAGTAGTTAAAAATGGTTGACACCACCTAATATATTGTGATATAATGCATAGGCTGTCTAAATGAGACGGCACTCGCCGAACGGTGGTTCGGTTCAAGTAGATTAAAAATAGAATAGAAGGAAATGAATTGATACAAAAAATTTTTTGTAATAATAAGTTTCTGTCAATTTTAAATTGAGTACATTATATGTACCTAAAACAGTCAGCAACAACGAAAAACGTTAGAGCTGTTGCATTCGTGAGAATGCAGCTTTAAAGATATTAAACTCAAGAGTTTGATTCTGGCTCAGGACGAACGCTGGCGG
>JAFWXT010000031.1 GCA_017522945.1 Clostridia bacterium | reverse complement strand
GAAACAATATCAAGCGTTTCAAGAATTTTCTTTATTTGATATTTGCAATTCCTTACACGGCTTTCAGGTGCTTGATTTTTGAACATTTCTTTGAAATATTCGCTTTCCGCTTCAGCCATAAAACGATATTTCGGTTTTTCGTTTTTATTAACGTCAACTTCTGCAACTCCTTCAGTTGCCGAACGGAAATCAATTTCAACACTCTTATCTTTCAAAGTAAATCCGTCGGATAAAAATTCCTTGCTAACAAGTTCTTTATAATCGCCATCCAAGAAAGCAAATAAACTGTTCTCAGACTTGTAATAGAACTGTGGAATTTCTAAAGCCAACGCCTCATCTTTATATTCATCGTAAATTCTATATGTAGTCACTTTACTTCTTACCTCCAACGGTAAATCACTTAACGGCTCCGTCTGTAGCGCTTTTAATTCTTCATCATAAGTATCACTCTTAACTTCTGCACTTGCCAACATATCGTCAATAGCAGTAGAAGGCGTTTCCGTTTTTTGCCTTTCTTCGATAATTGCTTTAAGTGCCGAACTATCAAACTGCAAAAATTCTTCTTCATCCACCGTAGCCGGTGTAAGCGTAATTTCTTGTTGTACAGGCTTCGGTGCAGGTTCAACAACAGGTTTTTCTTCTGCCACACGGTAATCTTTACTACTAAAGCCAGCATCGTTAAGTCCTTGAATTACTTTCGTAATCGTAGCGTGGAAATCGTTAGAACTTGTAAGCACGTAAGAAAGATTTAAGAACTTACTCGTATTTTGTTTTGTGTAAGGCAAACGCAAAACACGACCTAAAATTTGCTCTACGTCAACGGTAGAAGTTTTGTTTGCAAGTGTTGCTAAAATATACGCAAACGGACAGTCCCAACCTTCTTTAAGAGCGTTTACCGTAATAATATATTTTATCTTACATTCCGGCGACATTAAGTCTTTATCTTTAATTTCGTTTATTTCCGCCGTCTTAATTGCAATTTCTTCCGCAGGAATGCCGTTTTCTACAAGTTTTTCTTTTAACTTGTCAAACGTTTCCTTGTTTTCGCCATTTCTTGGTTGTGCTTGAAATAAGACGATAGGACGAATATAACGACCACCCGTGTTCGTTTTTGACAACTCATCTAAACGGTTGCGTAAGTCAATCGCATCGGCAATAACTTCTTCTTGCGACGGACGATTATAAACAATAACGGGAAGTTTAACCATATTTTCCGCTTTAAGTTGCGCCGCGTCTACGTAAGAAATAATATTGCTATTCTTTCTTGGTGTAGCGGTTAAATCAAGAATAAAGCAAGGATTCAAGTTTTTAAGCATTTCCACACTTAATTCGCCCGTAGTGTGGTGGCTTTCATCAACTACTACAACAGGAGAAAGTTGATTTAATACTTGAATAAGCGCAGTATCATCAACCCCTTCTATAAGTGTTTCAGGAGTAGAAATAAACTTAGTAAATTGCTGCAAGTTGCCGTTTTCTTGATAAACCTTCCTACCTTCTTTGTTTTTAATACGGAAACTATCGAAACTCATTACAACGATAGACAATTGCTCGTTTACGGTAGTAGGGTTAAACTGTTGTCCGTCTAAAACTTGTTGTTTGCTATATACTTGAACTCTACCGTTAAAATCCGATTCAATTTTTTGTCTATACGGATGTGCAGAATTAGATAAATTCTTTAACGTTTGCGTTAAAATTGCTTCAGACGGAACAAGCCAAACGACAACTTTTGCTTTTTTACTTGGCAAGTTGCCGAAAATAGTTCTTAACGAATTACACGCCAAAAAGGTTTTACCACCACCCGTAGGAACTTTGAAACAAACGTGCGGAGTATTTTCAATCGTGTTTTTGTATGTAGGGATAGAATCAAAACCTACTCTAACTCCTTTTTCTAACCAATAATCGTTGTAGGCTTTAACAACGCTATTCGTAGAGTTCAATAACTCACAATAACGGTTCAAATCACTAATAACTTGTTTTTGAAAGTTTTTTAATTCCATAATTTTACCTCTTAAAGCCTTGTAATATCACGTGGTATTTTTTTGAATACAATATTGAATTTTTCCATTACCTCTTGTGCGAGCACGCATTTATCTGCATAAATAATGTATTCCGTTGCTTTTGTGTTTATCGTAGATAAAAATTCGTGGTTAAGCGTAGTAATTTCATCTTTTTTATAATAGAAGTAATATGCCGTGTCGTTATTTTTGCCTAATAAATAAGGATTGTCCGTTGTTTCCGTATCAAGTGGCCTTTTCGTTTCCATATAATAAACGTATTTACGGATTTCTTCTTCAGGAACTTCTTCGTTTAAGTTTTTATCATCCTTAAATAAAGGTTGTCCAAGTTCATAGTAAGTGAAATCACCGGGAATACCTGCAACTGCTTTATCGTCTTTACCATATCCATTTATAACGCGCTTTACTCTTTCTGCGGTAATGGTATCAGAATAATCCATCATTTCCACAAGGATAAACTTGCGTTTCCCATTATCCTGCTTGTTTATATTTAGCACCGCTTGAGCAGTAGTTCCTGAACCAGCGAATGAATCTAAAACTATTGAATTACTTTGCGTAGATATTTTAACAATTCTCTCTAATAAATCGAGTGGCTTGGGAGTATCAAAAGTTTTTTCGTTGAATATATCTTTTATTAAGTTTGTCCCATTTGTTGCTGAACCTGCATCATCCCACCAAGTAGAATAAGATTTTCCACCTTTTTCTATTGCTTTAGAGTAATAATATTTACGCGACAAGGATGTTTTTCTTTTAACAATTTCTCCTTTTTCATACAACTCTTGCATTGTGTCTTTACTATATCTCCAATATCCAGTAACTCCTAAAAACTCATAATATGGATTACCTTTTGCTTCACCGCCAGGGCCATCTACTGGTACAAGCTTATATTTTCCCTTTCCGTCGTTATCGTCTAATTTAAATTCTGTTTCATCTGCTACCATTCTAAATTGTCTTCTTCTTGCAAAAACATTATCAATATTTTTTGCGTAAAAGAGTACAATATTGTGATTTGGGCTCAAAATTAAATCATTTGATATACTACTTCGTGATTTATGGCATATATTTGCAATAAAATTGCGAACACCAAATATTTCATCACATATCAATTTTAAGTTTGCTTGCTCGTTATCATCAATACTAATAAAAATAACGCCTTTTTCCGATAACAACTTATGAAGTAATTTCAATCTAGGATACATCATGCAAAGCCACTTATCGGGTCTTGATAAATCTTCGCCTTCTGCACCAACAACTTCACCAAGCCATTTTTTAATTCTCGGGTCGTTTACATTGTCGTTATAAACCCATTTTTCATTTCCCGTATTATAAGGCGGGTCGATATAAATGCAATCTATCAAACCTTCATATTGTGGAAGAAGGGATTTGAGCGCAAGCAAATTATCCCCGTGAATTATCATATTCTCAGAGTTTTCTGCATTAAACGTATATTTTTTATCAAGAATCCTAAACGGCACTTCTTGATGATGATTTACAACCTTATCTTTTCCAATCCATTCTAACGTAGGCATTATTGTTCTCCCGTTTTCTTTTCTTCTTTAATTTCTTCAATGTGTTCCTCACTACTCGCGACTTTTGGATTCTTTGCATTCATAGCTGTTTGCGCAGCCGCCATAGTAGAAACTAATTTAATAACTTCTAATTGTCCACGTTTATAGGTGTTTTCTGCATTAATTTGGTCTATCAACCCATTAGGAACGTAGGGGTTTTGAATAAGTTCCCAATTTACGTTTTTATAATTTAACGCTTTTGCCATCGCTTCAAGCATCTTTGTTTTATTGTCTTCGATTTCCTTTTGTTTTACTTGAACATCCTCAGGCTTAATGTTTAACGACTTCAAATAAGCATTATATTTCTCTATAACTTCTTTATCGTCATAGAAAACGATAGGAACTGAGTTGAAAACGTTTACCGAGTATTGGTCCACGTAACCAAAAGAACGATAAGACATCAAG
>JAFWXT010000030.1 GCA_017522945.1 Clostridia bacterium | reverse complement strand
TTCATATTGTCTCCTTATCATATTAAAGTAAGTAGCAACGCCCACTCACCTTTTAGCAATTCTTTATTAGCCCTATTATACCACAACTTTTGTTAAAAATAAATAAAAACCATTATACTTATCTATGGCTTGATGAACTTTGATGGAGTGGTACAAAATAAAAAACCTCCCGACGGGACTTTACTTAATTGTAAATGACCGAATGTGGTTTTTGGTCGAAATTAGTCTAAATTTGTTGCTTTTTATAGTATTTGCGCAGAGAGTTTTAGAATTTAAGTAATAAAAAAACACCCTGCAGTTAGTTTGCAGAGTGCTTAAAATTATTTTTTATTTATCTTGTTTTTTTTTTGTTATAAAATTTAATATACCTAAAGCAAAAAGCTTTTGTAACTTTCGCTCAAATCTATTTTGTTTTATAACAATAACTGTAACTTTACGATTCCAATCTGAACTTTTTTTACGAAAACGGCCGGAAATAGAAAAAAGATCGAATTTAATCGACCTTTTAATATATAAAATCATATAGTTGTTTCTTTATTATTCATATGAACAGATTTAGATTGTTTGGAAGCGTGAGAGAAACCAGTACCTTCTTCAAGATATTGGTAGTTCGATAATTTCATTCTAATAGCCCTCTTGCTGCGATTATGATATCCATGTTCATTAAATATTTGAAGTAGCTTAGAAATATTTTTAAAACTGTTTTTTCCATGTATTGATTTTGTAATATTACAATAACGGTTCTTACTCGTTATTCTTTGGCCTTAACAATATCCAAAGGCTTATATGCTCTAAGTTTTAAGAATGGAAGAATGAAGGATAGGAACACTATGATTACAACAAGGATGCTGTTGCGGATAAGGTCAAGGTAGTTAACAAACAAAACGTCAAGATCCATCATAAAGTCGTTGGGTGCAAGCTCTATAAGCGAGGTGATTAAGACGTCGTTTGCAAAACCCGTAAGGAGCAAAGAGCCTACCATATAAAATAGATTAATTACGATTACAGCTACAACGATTTGTACGCCGAACATAATGGTTAGCTCATAGTTGCGTGCGCCGAGGACTTTTAATATGCCTATTTCGTATTTCCTTTCCTTGACAAGGCGCATGCCATAGTTAACCAAGATAAGCAAGGCGCAAGCACAAAGGCCTATTAGAATTAGGTTGAAGAAGTCGCTAAATACGTCAACGGCTTTGGTAAGAGTCGTTAGTGCAACAGCTGTTATAGAGTTTAGTATAAAGCCACTTTCGGCTGCAACGTCGCTAATTAACGCAACGTTTGAAACGTCATCAAAATACAAAGCGGACGTAAAGGTATTTATTTGCATAAGCTCGGTGAAGGCACCTGCTCCGATATATGAGGTGGCGCCATCTATAAGGCGCACGATTTTAAGCTTTTTGCTACATACAACCTGCGTCCTATTTAAATCGTAGTGATAATAATACTTAAGTTCGATTTCTTCGGGAACAAACTCGGACAAATTACCGACGCCGTAGTTAGCGTTAAATATGGTGTTGTACTGAAGATAGCTCATATAAATTTCATCATCGTTTATAGCGTAACTACTCCTCAAATCGCCGTGCTCAAAGTATATACTGTTCTCGTACCCCTT
>JAFWXT010000029.1 GCA_017522945.1 Clostridia bacterium | reverse complement strand
TTCATTTCTTTGTTCGGGTGTGTATTTGTTGAATTTTTGTCCTTTTTTTGCCATAGAAAAAACCTCCTATGAAAATTATATCATAGAAGGTTTTTTAATTAACCTTTTTTATTTTGTGAACTAAATGGGGTTCACATCAATTTCGCCCTTTTTAAATTTAAATATGCCCTTATAACACGATTAACGGGACTTTTGGTTAAAATATTTTTTTTGGGTGGCAAGCCCACCGCGTAAATGTTTTTCGTTAAAATTTCTTATTAAAATTTCTTTTACTTGGTTATAAAGTTCGGGATAAATTACTTTTAATTTTTCACTTACGTCTTTATGTATACAGGATTTACTAAGTCCAAAATGCTGGGCGGTTTGACGAACAGTTGCGTTATTTTTGCAAATATAAACCCCTTCTTCAATAATCCTTTCACTAAAAAAATATGGCATAATTTGACCTTTCCTTTAGTCATTTTATGCCATTTTTTATAATTAAATGAATAATTTAGTAGTTTTTACATTTTTAAAAGTTTCTCATCATCATTATTATAAGTTATCTTATAAAATAAAAATGCAAGCCCTGAAATTAAAGCAAAGTTAATTGCAAAACCAAGATACGGGCTTATAAAACTTGCTAAAATTTGTATAATAATTAAAGGTATTATCGCTAAGATACCAACAACCGCAATAATATTAACGCTTGTTCCCCTTTTTACAACTTCAGCCGTTGTTGCCCAGTCGAAGTTATGGTAACGAACGTTTACCGTAAGCCCCAATATACTGTCGAAAACAGCGTATGATAAAGTAAATATAATAGCAATTATAATATCATACCAAACAGCGTTTGAGGTTATACCAAAAGCAAGCACGCAAACAATAGCAGATGGTAGGTTTATTATAAGATGGGTTAAAAGTTTGGTATTAAAATAACTTTTTGCGCTTATAGGAAGTGATTTTACCATCCACATATTTTTGCCTTCGATTGAAATACAACACGCCGAATAAAAACAAGTTCCCATAAATAAAACCGGAATATAAGGTAAAAGATTTTTAATTATATATGAAAACACCCTTTCAAGTTCGGCTATATCAATCTCTTCACCTTCTATTTCCAAACCAGAAGCAAGCCCATTTATACCCCCTTTAAATATAACCGCAACTGCTAAAAGCAACGAAAAAATAGGGCCGATAAGATTATTCATAATTATCGTGGTATCCGAAAAGAAAAGTTTAAACTCACGCTTTAAAAGCGCGCCCGTAACCGAAGTTGATTTGTTTTTATCTTTGTCAAATTTAAAGTTAGCGCTCGAGCGTTTACTAAAAATAATATTATTGATTTGTTTGTAGCATTTGCTTAAAATTAAAAGGTATAACCCTGCAAAAACCAAACCAAAACCGATAAAGCTAAACGAATACAAATAGTTTCCCGTTATCCCTTTAGAGTAACCAAAAAATATTTTAAAAACACCTTGAATACTTAAAATGGCTGCTGCCATTTGTTCGTCGCTTTCAGCGTCTTGATAGTTGCTTGAAAATATAAAATAAAAATAAACGCCTAAAAACAATGCTGCAAGAATAGTTGTTATTAAGGTTTTATTTTTAACCTTTGAAATAACAACGTTTATAATCGTACCTATTAGCAAACCTAAAACAAGTGGCAAAAGTGGCACAAACGGGAGAACAATAAGTGCGTTTAATAGCGTTATAGCCCCACTTTCAACCACAATCATATAAGTTATAACAGATGGAACTAAACAAATAAACGCGCCTAAAAAATTAAGCAAATAAACGTAAAAAAGTTTTGATAAAATTATCTCAATCGGCTTTATCGGCAATGACATTAATAAATCGTAATCCTTAGCGCCAAACAAAATTTTAGAGTTGCCAACCGTTGTAAAAAGAACGAAAATGGTATAAATGCCTAAAATTAACGCCAATGCAATGTGCTTGCTATCATTTGGTAAAATTAACCCAAAAATTGAAGTATAAGCAATAGAAATAGACAATATACATATGGCTAAAATAGCATAGGCAATTAAAACACCTATTTTACCATCTTTTTTAGGGGCAAACAACTTTTTTAAATCGCATTTTAAAAGCAATAAAAAGTTATTCATCTTCGCCACCTACTACTGCATTGATATTTAAATTCGCGCTATCCATAAATACGTGTTCAAGCGACTTATCTTTAACTAAATCCTCGGTATTACCGCTTACAACAAGCTTACCGTCTTTTATTATTGCAACCTTATTACAAAGTTTTTCTGCAACTTCCAAAACGTGAGTTGAGAAGAATATTGCCATACCCTGCTTACACATTTCGGTCATCATATTTTTTAAAATAAACGAAGCTTTAGGATCAAGCCCAACAAAAGGTTCATCCATAATCATAAGTTTAGGCTTGTGAAGTAACGCGGCGATAATTACTATTTTTTGTTTCATACCGTGCGAATACGAGCCTATTAAATCGCCAAGATTTTGCTTAATTTCAAAATCGGTAGCATATTTATCAATAAGCGCTAAGCGTTCGTTTTTATCCACCTTAAAAATGTCGGCAATAAAATTAAGATAAGCAATGCCCGTCATATATTCGTAAATATCGGGGTTATCGGGAATATAAGCTATAACGCTTTTACAATACATAGGGTCTTTTAAAATAGAAACACCGTCGATTAAAACGTCACCATTTGAAAAATCTAAAAGCCCAACGCAAGATTTAATCGTAGTTGATTTACCTGCTCCGTTATGACCTATAAAAGCAAAAATATCGCCCTTTTCAACTTTTAGCGAAAGATTATCAACTGCAACCTTTTCACCCTTATAAACTTTTGTTAAATTTTTAATTTCTAACATGATATCACCTATATAATATATTTCGCTATTCTTAATTTAAAATCAAGTTTTTAAAAATTATATCAAAAAAAATGGAGAAAGTCAACTTGTGACTCTCTCCTAATGGTTGAATTATAGTACTTCTTTAACTTTTGCAGCCTTACCAGTACGTCCTCTTAAGTAGTAAAGTTTAGCTCTTCTTACTTTACCCTTTCTTACAACGTCAACCTTAGTAATCTTTGGTGAGTGAAGTGGGAAAGTTCTTTCAACACCGATACCGAAAGAAAGTCTTCTTACAGTAAAGGTTTCACTAATACCACCGTGTCTCTTAGCGATTACAACGCCTTCGAAAATCTGAATTCTTTCTCTTGTACCTTCGATAACCTTGAATGAAACTTTAACAGTATCACCAACGTTAAAGACAGGAGTTTCGGCTTTAAGATTTTCTTGATTGATTTGTTCAATGATTGATGCCATACGACTTATACCTCCTATATTACTAGGTGTTCATTGACCTTACGCAAGAGGACCACCCGAAGTCACTGGTATATTTTAGCACAATAAACAACTTATTGCAAGCAATTTACTACCAAAATATAAATTTTTTTATATAAAATTAACATTTATAACTTATTTTACAGCTCGTTTTCTAAACAAAGCAAATAGTCAACTGATTTACCAAAATATTTTGCAAGTTTAATTAGCGCCGTCGAGCAAGGATCTGCCTTTCCAAGTTCCCACTTAGCGATAGCAGATTGACTAAGCCCCGTTGCTTCGGCAAGTTCCATTTGGCTTATCTTTTTACCCTTACGAAGTTCTTGTAGCCTTTCACAAAATTCCATAATTCAATTTACCACCCTGTTTTTATTAACCAAGTAATAATTTATCTCCACCAAGTGCTTCACCAACGGTTTTTTCAAACTTTTCCATAAGGAATGGAATAGTTAAATCAACCTTTTCTTCACCCTCGCAAGAGAATGCAATTTTGCCTTCGTTCATCATTATAAGTTTATTACCGTATTTAATAGCGTCGCTCATATTGTGAGTGATCATAAGTACGGTTAAGTTATTATCTTTTGCTATTTTTTCAGTTAATGCTAACACCTTTTTAGCGGTTTTAGGGTCTAAAGCTGCGGTATGCTCGTCCAAAAGCAATAGCTTTGGCGATGCAAGCGAAGCCATAAGCAAGGTTATCGCTTGACGCTGTCCGCCCGATAAAGTACCAACCTTTTGCATCATTCTATCTTCAAGCCCAAGGTCGAATTCAGCAAGTAATTCTTTAAATTTTGCCCTTTCTTCGTTATTAGTGTACCATCTAAGAGTTCTTCTTTTTCCACGGCGAGCTGCAAGCGCAAGGTTTTCTTCAATACTCATATTACCAGCAGTACCGATAAGTGGGTCTTGGAAAACACGGCTTACGTATTTAGCGCGCTTATAGTCTGGCATTTTAGTTAGTTCAACACCATCGAGCACGATAGAACCGCTTTCAACTGGGAATGTACCTGCAATCGAGTTTAAAAGAGTTGATTTACCCGCACCGTTACCGCCTATAACGGTTACGAAATCGCCTTCTTCAAGTTTAAGGTCAACACCTTTAAGTGCGTGTTTTTCGTTAACAGTACCTTTATTAAATATAACGTGTAAATTACTAATTTCAAGCATTATTCTTTTCGCCTCCTACTTTATGATTTGAGAAAAACTTTTGTTTAATAGTAGGAATACATAAAGCAATTACTATAATTATTGAAGAAATAAGTTTTAAGTTATCAGGGTCTAAGCCGATTTGAACGGCTAAAGCAAATATAAGTCTGTAAATCAAACTACCTAATACAACGCCAACGAGTCTTACCCAAAACGAACCTCTTTCGCCAACAACAAGCTGACCTATAACTACCGAAGCAAGACCGATAACAATCGTTCCGCTTGCCATATTAACGTCGCCCGAGAATTGATATTGAGAAATCACAGCGCCAGAAAGTGCAGCAAGCCCATTAGACATTGCAAGAGCAATAATTTTTGCTCTATCCGTATTGATACCTTGCGCTGTAGCCATGGTTTGGTTATTACCCGTTGCTCTTATTGAACTACCCCATTCAGTACCGAAAAACCAGTATAAAAAGGCAATTATACCAGCTAGTAGAATAACACATAAGCCGATAGTTAGTATATTTCTATCAAGCCCGCTCGAACTCATACCAAAAAGATTTGCAAGTCTGCCGATTATGGTTAATTTTGGGCTAGCCGAAACGTTAGCTCGTTTACCTAAAATAATTTTATTTATTGAAAATAAAGCCGACATTGTTAAAATACCCGAAAGTATTGCAGGTATCTTAAGTTTTGTATTTAATAGTGCTGTAATTATGCCAGCTAAAGCGCCTGCAAAAAAAGCAACGATTATTGCTAAAATAGGATGTACTTTTGCAGCCGTTAAAACTATTGCTACACAACCGCCCGTTGCTAAAGAACCGTCAACAGTTAGGTCGGCAAAGTCTAATATTTTATAAGTTACGTAAACGCCCAACGCTAAAATTGCCCACATTAAACCTTGAGAAATTCCACCGGGAAGCGCATTAATTAGCCCCTGAAACATATTTTCACCTTTTGTGATTTTATTTTCGCGCTTTTTTAGTTGCGCTAACTATTTATAAATTAAGCAGCGTGCGCGCTCTTTAAAGAATCGATAAGTGATTGAGAAAGACCTGCAGTCAAAGCATTTTGTTCATTTATGAAGAATGAAGGTTCTTTGTTATAAAATTCAAAACTTAAATCTGCAATATTTGCTTCGCCATTTAAAACTTTAATAGCCATTTGTGCTGTTTGAACACCTAAATCATAGTAATTAATACCTAAAGTAACAACAGCTTCACCATCTTCACACATACCGCTTTCACCTGCAACAACAGGGATATGTTTTGCATGTAAAATTGAACAAATTAAAGTAATATTTTCTGCCATTAAGTTATCGGTTGGAATATAAACGGCGTCAACACCCGAAATTGAATCAACAACGGTTGAAATATCACTTGATTGAGCTACCGGGAAAGAAAGTAATGTAAGACCTAATTCTTCACACTTATCTTGCGCTAAATTAAACTGAGTTACCGAGTTATTTTCGCTTGAATTGTATAAAAAACCAATAGTTTCTGCATTAGGTTTGATTTCGCGAATTAAAGCGATTTGTTCTGCAACTGGGTTCATATCTGAAGTGCCGGCGCTATTTTCACGAACTAAATTTTCCGAAGCAGGATCAGTTACTGCTGTAAAGAATACAGGAGTAGAAGTTGGAGCAGCATTAACTAACGCTCTTGCAGATGAAGTTGCAATACCTAAAACTAAATCAGGATTAGATGAAAATATAGAATCTGCTAAAGTTAATTCGTTTTGGCTATCACCGTTTGCGTTTTGGCGGTTAAATTCAACCTTTTTACCGTTAGCAGTTGCCCAAGCGTTTAAAGTATCTTCAAAGCCTTTGCGAGCATTATCAAGCGCGTCGTGTGTTGCAACTTGTAATACGCCAACGTAAACTGTATTTTCGTCTTTAGTGTTACAACCAACTGTAAATAAAAGAGTGCATGCCATAACAGCGGTTAATAGAAAAGATAGTAGTTTTTTCATAAGTTTTTCTCCTTATATGTTAAAAAAATGAAATCAAATAAAAAACCTGCCAGCGGCTTGGCTGACAGGTGCTTACTTTTTTTGTACACAAAAAGTTGACGCTGTTACCTTTACCGCATCATTAAGTCACCGATATAGTAATAATAGTAATAAGTGTAAGTAAACATAACTTTACCTCAATCTTTTTATGCTTCAATTTTAGCACAATAAAATTTGTTTGTCAATCAAAAAAAATACACTTTTATATCGATAATACTTAACACAATAATAATTTTTGCTTATATCTTAGTTGTTTTTTTGCTTATTTAATTTTCCGCGCGACATATTTATATATAAATTAAGTAATCCCTACTTATAACTTATATTCGTGCGATATGAAAAAAACTAATTTAACATAACACAAAAAACAGGAAAGAGGGTCACTCTTTCCTATTTTTTAGCTAATTAATGATTTTTTCTTTTACAGTCACCTTTCTTGTGACCTTCGCCATGGTGGCACTCGCCCTTTTCATCATGATTTTTACCACCGCAACAGCATTTACCGTCTTCGTGATGGTGACCTTCGCCGTGGTGGCACTCACCCTTTTCATCATGATTTTTACCACCGCAACAGCATTTACCGTCTTCGTGATGGTGACCTTCGCCGTGGTGGTGACCGCAACCACAACCACCCTCTAATTCTTCAGCTTCTAAAGCATCGGCCTCTTCTTCCATTTCCTTGCAGAATTTTTCGTAAACGGCTTCTAAAACACCGCTATTTTCATCAACAGGTAATAAAATTTCAGCGCCGTTTTCTTCAGCAACTTCGTAAATAACAACTTCGTCTTCTTCAAGCCCTTCAATTTCTTCTGCAGGCATAAAGAAAGCGTACCACTTTGACATATATTCAGTTGAACCTACGTGGAAAAATTTTAAATGTCTGCCTTCTTGGTCAACTAATTCAATAAAATCCTCGTCTTCTTCAACTGGTGTAAGGTTTTCTTTTTCGTCAATCATTTTTTTGCTCCTTTATAGTTTTATTAAAATTGCTTAAAACAATTAAATATATTATTTGCTTTCAAGCTCAATTTTTTTCATATAATCTTCTAAAATAAAAGTTGCAGCAATCGCATCAACAAACTTTTTGCGTTTTTGCCTACTCATATCTTCACTAATAAGCACTCTATGCGCTTCCATAGTTGAAAAACGCTCGTCTTGAAACTCAATTGGAAGTTTAGTGCGTTTTTTAAGTTCTTCAACAAAGGTTAATGTTTTTTCAGTTTGAATTGAAGGAGTACCGTCAACGTTTAGTGGCAATCCGCAAACTATCCCGTCAACACTTCTACCCTCGGCTGCATAAACCAAATAATCCAAATCCTTATCAAAATTGGTTCTATGATAGGTTTCAACTGGAAGAGCCATACTCCCAAAAGGATCGGTTACCGCGATACCTATTCTTTTATCACCAATATCAAATGCAATAAATCTTTTTGTTTTACCATTCATAACTATACCAAATTATACCACGCTTTTATATTTTTGTCAAAACAAAAAGTGTTATTCGTCGTCACATCTTTCAATTGAAAGAATAAAATCGTTTTCGGCAATAATTGCGTTTAATTTTGATGAAGAATACTCAACACTCGTATTTAAGGTTGCGCTATAAATAACCTTATCGTCAACACGGCGAATAACTAAGTGATTGTATCTATCGGTTTTAAATAGGCGCTTAATAATCAAGTTTTCGTCCTTAGTTTGAACGAATTCAATCTTTACCGAATAAAAATGCGTTGAATGAAAAACTTTTAGTGGTAAATGGAATAAACATTGCGCAGCAATGATTACTGCCGTTGCCCCAACCGCTACTATGTATAATCTTGCGCCACACGCCATACCGATACCAGCCGTTGCCCATACGCCTGCGGCAGTGGTAAGACCGCGTACTTCATTTCTTCTATAAACTATCATACCTGCGCCCAAGAAACCTATTCCAGTTACTATTTGCGCAGCTATTCTTCCAGGATCACCATCGGAAAATGCGTGCATAGAAATAAGCGTCATAAGTGCTGAACCAACACAAACTATAGTATGAGTTCTAATTCCCGCTTCTTTAAAACGAAGTTTTCTTTCATATCCTATGCAAAATCCAAGTAAAACTGCAAGTGTTAAATCTATAAGCAGTGGCAGTTGTTCAAGTAACATTGTTTTTGTAAAAAAATCTTCCATATATCCCCCTTTTAGCGCGATAATCGACTTATAGCGCCATTTTTTACTTTATTTGATAATAAAATTATAATAAATCTTTAACGCTTTCAAACAAATAAGTTGGCTTTTCAACGCCCGTTGCTTTTTCAACTTCTTCAAGCTTAACCTCGCCCGAAAGCACACAAATAGTATCAACGCCAGCGTTATTTCCCGAAGCAATATCGGTGTAAAGTCTATCGCCAACAACAACCGTTTGTTCTTTTTTATAACCAAATTTTTCCATTACAGCGTTTATCATAGTAGGCTTTGGTTTACCTATAAATTCAGGCTTTTTACCCGTTGCCCTTTCTATACCTTGGCACATTGAACCGCAATCGGGAATATAGCCAAACTCAACTGGGCAAACCCAGTCGGGATTAGTAGCGTAATAGCAAACGTCAAGTTTAGTAAGCATTTTACAAGTTGTATAAATCTTTTCGCCCGTAAACTCAGGGTCAAACCCAACTAAAACAACCTTAGCATTTTCATTGTATTCGGTAGTTATATTAAGCCCTGTTTTTTTATACTCTTCAACAAAAGACTTAGTTCCTTGCAAATAAATCAAATCGGTAGAGTGGCGTTTTTTCATAAGTTCGATTGAAGCTTGAACCGAAGTAAAAAAGTTACTTTCGTCAACCTTCGTTAAACCTAATCTATGAAGTTTTGCAACATAATCAACAACAGATTTTGAAGCGTTATTAGTAATAAAAACGTATTTACCACCGTTTAAAGTGATTTTTTCTAAAAGTTCAGGTACGCCGTCGAATAAATCGTTATCTAAATAGATAGTTCCGTCCATATCGAAAAGATACAGCTTTTTATCATTCAAATTAGTAGCGTCTTTGCCAAAATAATCTAACATACTAATCACGGTCATCTGTAGCAACAAGGCTTGCTCCACAACCGATATCCTCAACTAAAACGTCGCCAATTCTTACTGGAGCGCTAGCAACGACCTTGTTAATTTTTTGCATAATTTCAAAAACTTTGCTCTTTTCAACTGGCATATTAGTTTTAACCGAAACCACGTCGCCGTTGGTTAAACGCACGGTAGTAGTAATAACTCTCTTTGGGCAAACAACTTCGTTTTCAGCGTAAAGCTTACCCCTTACGCAATTATTTCCGCTAACTTCGATAGCCACACCATTTTCCACGCGAACGGTTATTGAACAGCCCATCGGACATTCTATACAAGTTAAATTTTTAATATTTTCACTCATAGTTATACGCCCTCCTTAAGTTCAACTGTAATATCATCGCTTAACAAAGCAATTTTGTCTTGAGTTAAAATAAGCGTTTCCATTTCGCCCGGAACAGCTATATTACGCTTTTTAGAAGCAATAACTTCACCGCCCGAAACAACGTTAATAACACAATTTCTAAAGGTACTAGTTACCCTAAAGAATAGTTTAACGTGGCCTTTTTGGTTTTTATCGATACGGTGCGGTAAAACGTAGCCAATATTGTTTCCGTTAATTGTTGCAACCGAATCTTTTTCTTTTGCGCCTTCTAAAATGTAAGTTGCGGCAGCTTTACCCGCAATTTCAGATTCTTCAGAAACGAAGTCAACCAAATCGTGAACTTGAATAGTGTTACCGCAAGCAAAAATACCATCAACTAAGGTTTCGCGGTTTTGGTAAACAACTGCACCGCGAGTTCTTGGTGAAAGCGGAATATTTGCGCTCTTAGTAATTTCATTTTCGGGGATTAAACCAACCGAGAATAAAATGGTATCACATTCAAAATGCTTTTCAGTACCCTTAATAGGCCTTTTATTTTCATCTACTTGTGAAATAGTAACCCCAGTTACACGCTTATCACCCCTAATTTCGGTGATTGTATGGCTTAAATAAAGTGGAATATCAAAATCGTTTAAGCATTGAACGATATTTCTTTTTAAACCGCTTGAGTAAGGCATAATCTCGCTAACAGCAAGAACTTTTGCGCCTTCTAAAGTCATACGGCGAGCCATTATAAGCCCTATATCGCCCGATCCTAAAATAACAACTCTTTTACCTGGCATATATCCGTTTAAGTTGATGTATTTTTGAGCCGTACCTGCAGAATAAATACCGGCAGGTCTGCTACCTGGAATGTTTAACGCGCCACGACTTCTTTCTCTGCAACCCATAGCAAGTATCACTGCTTTAGCTGAAATAGTAAACACGCCTTGCTCATTAATTACTTGAACTTTTTTATCTTGTGTTAAAGAAAGAACGGTGGTTTCAAGCGCAACGTCGATTTCTCTCTTTTTTAATTCTTCAATAAATCTCGCTGAATATTCAGGACCTGAAAGAGATTCTTTAAAACGAGTAAGACCAAAGCCGTTATGAATACATTGACGAAGTATTCCGCCCAATCTTTTTTCTCTTTCGATAACTAAAATATCTCTCGCACCATTATCGTATGCAGAAATTGCAGCGGCAAGACCTGCAGGGCCACCACCGATTACAACAATATCATAATTTAATTTCATTTTGTTTTCCCCCATACAAGCTCAGAGCCTTCTCCCGATTTAGTAACTTCAGTCATATCAACTCCCAACTCTCTTGCAAGTATTTCAACGATACGGGGTTGACAAAAACCGCCTTGACATCTACCCATACTTGCGCGAGTTCTTCTCTTTACAGCGTCAAGGTCGCGAGCTGGTGGATTTTCGTGTATTGCGCGAACAATTTCACCTTCGGTGATTTCTTCACATCTACAAACGATTTTACCATATAAGGGATTTTTTAAAATGAGTTGAGTTTTTTCTTCATTAGTTAAATTCTTAAAGAAATAATCAGGCGCTCTTTCAGGATTAAAGTCTGCTTTTTCTTCAAGTGGTAAAAGTGAACCTATAAGTTCTTTAACTACGTATTCGGCTATTGCAGGGGCTGAAGTAAGACCTGGAGATTCAATGCCTGCAAGATTAATAAAGTTTTCACACGCGCTACTTTTTTCAATTATAAAATCGTGGCGGTCGCAGTACGCTCTTACGCCCGCAAACGAAGTTATAGTGTTAAATAACGGTGGATTTTTAACCATTTCTTTAACCTTTTGAATAACGAACGCTAAACCGCTTTCACTCGTAACGGTCGAGCCGTCGGCTTGCTCGGTTGAAGTAGGCCCAAGTAAAATATTGTTATCAACAGTTTGTGTAACTAATATTCCCTTACCTGCCTTTGTTGGCGTAAAGAATAAAGTGTGACTTACAAAGTTTGAATTTTCTTTATCTAAAAGGATATATTCACCCTTTCTTGCGCCCATTTTAAATGAATAATCGCCAACCATATTGGCAATTTTATCGCAAGATAAACCGCTTGCATTGATTATAACCTTACAGTCCAAAGCTTGTCCTTTTTCGCTAACAACAGTAAAACCATCTTGATTTTTAACTATTTCGCTAACTTTGAAGTTAGTGTAAAGCTTTGCGCCGTTATCCATTGCATTACCGATTGAAGCAATCGTAAGCTCATAAGGACAAATTATTCCACCGGTTGGAGCGTATAAAGCGCCAAGCGCGTTATCTGAAATATTTGGTTCTTTTGCACGTAATTCATCTTTTGATAAAATAGTTAAACCTTCAACTCCATTCGTTTCGCCACGAGCCTTTAGCGTTTGTAAGGTAACTAAATCTTCGTTTGTAAAGGCAACAACTAACGAACCGTTATTGCGATATTTTACGCCCAACTCTTTAGCAACTCTTGGCATCATCTTATTACCAAGCACGTTAAACTTTGCTTTTAAACTACCTTCTTTAGCATCGTAGCCTGCGTGCACAATACCGCTATTTGCGCGACTTTGCCCAATGGCAACGTCGTTTTGCGCTTCAACTAAAGCGCAATTTAAATTATATTTTGAAAGCTCGCGTAAAGTTAATCCCCCTATTACGCCACCGCCTATAACTATAACGTCAAACATATCTATCCTCTCGATTAAAGCGTCGTGCAAGTAAAGCACAACGCCCCTTTATAATTTAATTAAGTTTTTGTAATAAAGCAAGCGCTTAAATTATAAATATTTTTTCAAATCTTCAACTTTGTTAAGTTGTTCCCAAGGGAATTCATTTCTGCCGAAGTGACCGTAAGCAGCTGTGTTACGGTAAATAGGTCTTCTTAAATTAAGAGTTTCGATTATTGAATAAGGTCTTAAATCAAACTCTTTATTTATAATTTCAACAATTTTATCGTCGGCTAAAACACCAGTGCCCTTAGTATCAACGAATAGCGATACTGGGCGAGCAACGCCGATAGCGTAAGCAACTTCAATATGACATTCCTTTGCCAACCCTGCGGCAACGATATTTTTTGCAATGTATCTAAGCATATACGATGCGCTACGGTCAACCTTAGTTGGGTCTTTACCGCTAAACGCGCCACCACCGTGTGCACAACTTCCGCCGTAGGTATCAACGATAATCTTTCTACCAGTCAAACCGCTATCCCCGTGAGGCCCGCCTATTTCAAAACGACCGGTTGGATTGATAAAATACTTTGTGTTTTCATCAACTAATTCGGCAGGAATAGTACTATCGATAACTAACTTCTTAACGTCTTCACGAAGTTGTTCGGTAGTAACCGATTCAGAGTGTTGGGTTGAAATAACAACGGTGTCAATTCTAACGGGTTTATTATTTTCATATTCAACGGTTACTTGCGACTTTCCATCCGGACGAAGATAATCAACTAACCCTTGTTTTCTAACTTCAGTCAACTTTCTTGCTAGCTTATGCGCTAAGGTGATAGGTAAAGGCATATATTCTTCAGTTTCGTCGGTTGCATAGCCAAACATTAAACCTTGGTCGCCTGCGCCTATCATATCTGCGATTTCACCACTTTCACGGTGTTCAACAGAATTATCAACGCCTAAGGCAATATCACGGCTTTGTTCTTTAATTGCAGTTAAAACCGAACAAGTGTCACAGTCGAACCCGTATTTTGCGCGGTCATAACCAATTTCACGAATAGTTTCCCTTGCAATATTTGCAATATCAACGTAACAATCGGTAGTAATTTCGCCAGTAACTAAAACTAAGCCCGTAGTTGCAATACATTCACATGCAACGCGCGCATTTTTATCTTTTGCAATTATAGCGTCAAGTACGGCATCAGAAATTTGGTCGAAAATTTTATCGGTATGCCCTTCGGTAACGCTCTCGCTGGTAAAAAATTTTTTCATAATATATCTCCAAATTATTTTATCCTGTTTGATTTATTCATTATATACCATTTAAAAACAATTGTCAAATATAAATAAAAGTGATATTATATATTATGTATATAATTTCTAGGAAATTTTAAGTTTATGTCGAATATTTGCCAGTTATGCCCAAACTCTTGTAAAGTTAACAGAGAATTTTCAAGGGGAAGATGTGGCGAAAAAAATATAATGCGTATTGCAAAATACTATCTTCACCCCTTTGAAGAGCCCTTTATTAGCGGTACGAACGGTAGCGGTACGGTATTTTTCTCGGGTTGCGCGCTAAAATGTGTATTTTGCCAAAATTACGAACTTTCACGCTCTTCGCGCGGAAAAGAAATAACGCCCGAAGAACTTGCAAGCATTTTTAAAGAACTTGAAGATAGGGGCGCTCATAATATAAATTTAGTTAATCCAACTCATTTCTTGGAACAAATTTCTAAGGCGTTTGAAATTTATAAGCCTAATATTCCCGTGGTTTACAATACTCACGGTTACGAAAGTATCGAGTCGCTTGAAAAAGCAAATTCTTTTGTTGACGTTTACCTACCCGACTTAAAGTTTTATTCTTCGCTTCTTTCAAAACGTTATACTAAGATAGAAAACTATTTTGAAGTGGCTGAAAAAGCAATTAAGTTTATGATGGAAAGTAAACCTACCGTTTTTGCAAACGGACTTATGAAAAGCGGTGTTTGCGTGCGCCATTTAATATTACCGCTTGGCGCTAAAGATAGTGTTGAAATAGTAAAATGGTTTTCAAAAAACGCTAAAAACGGAGCGTATTTATCTCTTATGTCTCAATATACCCCCTTTGGCGAAATAAACGATTACCCCGAACTAAAAAGGCCCATCACTAAAGGCGAATACGATAGAGTGGTTTCAACCTTGTTTGATGAAAAAATTGAAAATTGCTTAATACAAGAGCGAGAATCTGCAACCACAAAATTTATTCCAAAATGGGATTTTTAAGTAACTTTTTAACAAACTTTTTACATAATTTTTTACATTTTTTTGGGCTTGAAAAACTTAAAATTTCAAAATAATTAAACCAATAATCCATAAAAATTATTTTAACGTTTAACCATATTTTTATACAAAAAAAAGGAAATAACTACCTATGATTAGCATTGGAAACGACTGGGATAAAGTTTTAAAACCTTTATGCGAAAGTGCACTTTACGCATCTATACGCGGGTTTTTGATTGAAGAATACTCCTCGAAAACTATATATCCAAATATGTACGATATATTTAATGCCTTTAAATACACACCTTATTCAAAGGTAAAAATCGTTATACTAGGTCAAGACCCTTATCATGGTGAAAACCAAGCTCACGGGCTTTGCTTTTCAGTAAACGAAGGAATACCTATTCCACCTTCACTTGTTAATATCTACAAGGAAATTAAAAATGATTTAGGCATAACTCAGCCGAACAGCGGTTGCTTAACAAAATGGGCTAAGCAAGGAGTGCTGTTACTAAACACAACTTTAACCGTGCGTAGCGGTCAAGCAAACTCACATTCAAAATGCGGTTGGCAGGAATGGACTGACGAAGTGATAAAACTTTTAAACGAGCGCGAAACCCCTATGGTATTTTTGTTATGGGGTGCAAACGCTCGCTCGAAGAAAAAGTTTATAAATACTAATAAACATTTAGTTTTAGAATGCGCACACCCAAGCCCTCTTTCTGCTTATAACGGTTTTTTTGGTTGTAAACACTTTTCAAAAGCAAACGAATTTTTAGTTAAACAGGGATTAACACCCATCAACTGGGATTTAAACGAATAAAATATAACACACCTTATTTCGTTGTTAAAAGAAACAAAAAGGTGTGTTTTTTATATTTATTATGTTATTTTTTATTTATCAATTCATCACAGTAATCGTATAAATCACCTGCTCCTAACACTGCAATCAAAGGATATTTTTCAGATAAAGATGGTAATAAAGTTCTTGCGTTTTCGGGTGCACCGCAGTAAACCGAGCCTTTTATCATTTCACTAAGCAGCTTTCCACTACCCAAATAATCAAATTTTTCACGCGCACCGTATGTATCGAATATAAATAAATTTTGTGCTTTTGAAAGTTCACGCACAAAATCGTTTATAAGCATTTTTGTTCTTGAAAAGGTGTGTGACTGAAAAAATAAAGCATATTTTTGTCCTTTTTTGTTTAATGCTTCAATAGTATTTTTAACTTGCTCGGGATGATGAGCGTAATCGGCAAAAATTATTGAATTATTTATCTTTCCAAGCGTTTCACTTCTTCTTTTAACCCCTTTAAAAGAAAGTAAGCCTATTTTTATTATTTCTTCATCTATTCCAAGTTCACGCGCAACAACAATGCTTGCAAGCGAATTTTTAATATCATGCGGATAAATACTATTTATTTTTACTCTAAAATAACCGCCTATAGGTTGATTAACGGTATATTCAATAAAATTACTATCCAAAATGATATCACTTGCATAGTAGTTTGCAAGAGTGTTTTGCATACTAAAAGTTATTGAGTTTTTAGGCCCAATATCTAAATAATCGTAGTCAACGATTGCTTTTGAGGAACGCTCCAAATAAGATGAAAATTCTTTTTTTAGCAAGTTTATCGAGCCATAACTTTCAATATGGTCGTTTGCGCAATTTAGCAATAAAGCTATTTCACTATCAAAAAGTGATATATTTTTTTTATATTCACAAACTTCGCTTAAAAAAATTTCTTCACCCTTTACGAACATATTTCCAAGCTCACTATCTAAGCCTCCTATATGCGCCGTAAAGCTTAAAGATGCACTGTTTAAAATATGAGCAATCATTGCAGTTGTAGTGGTTTTTCCGTGAGTACCTGCAACTCCTATCCTTAACTTAAAGTCTTGACTAATTTGTTTAAGTAACTCGGAACGAGTAACAATTTTTTTGCTTTTTTGAATAAAATTTTTAAGTATAGGGTCGTCACGTTGTATAGCAGAAGAAACAACCGCAACGTCACAATTTTCGATAACGCTAAGGTCGTTAATTTTTATACCTTTTGTTTTTAAATTATCAGTTATTTCGCTTTCATGCCTATCAAAACCGCTAACTTTATTACCCTTAAGCCTTAAAAAAAGGGCTAAAGCAGACATACTTATCCCGCCTATCCCTAAAAAACAATAGCTTAATTTTATATTTTTATTTAACATTTTTGTGTTCATATTCTATTATATGAATAAAAATTAAATAATTTTACTAATTTTTTTTACATTTTTTAATATTTTTTTAATTTTAATATACAAAACTCTTGAAATTGCTTAAAAAATATTGTATTATATAAATATAGGTAAATTAAACTACCAGCACATATTTGACATTAGGGAGAAAATTATGAACATTACAGACGTAAGAGTAAGAATTATTCAAAAAGAAGATAGTAAACTTAAAGCAGTTGCATCTATCACAATCGACAACGCATTAGCAGTGCACGACATTAAAATTGTTGAAGGCACAGATGGTTGCTTCGTTGCAATGCCATCAAGAAAGGTTGGCGAAAACGAACACAAAGATATCGCGCACCCAATCACTGCAGAAGCAAGAGCTGAACTTGTTTCAGTTGTTTTATCTGCTTACGAAAAAGCACTTAACGAAAACGAATAATAAATTTAGGCATTTGTTAAAATGCCTTTTTTTATACCCTAACCTAAAGCCTAAAAAAAGCGCAAAAAAAATCGCCCTATCATTTTGATAAGGCGATTTAATATTTTTAATTATTATTCTTCTGTTGTTTCTTCTTGAGCAGGAGTTTCTTCAGGTTGAGCTTCTTCTTGAACAGGGGTTTCTTCAGGTTGAGTTTCTTCTTGAGCAGGAGCTTCCTCTTTTTTACCCTTTAACAAACGGCTGAAGAAAGATTTCTTTTCAACAGGAGCGTATGGGTCAATACCTTGAGCTTGAAGATTAGCAATTCTTTCGTTTTCTTTTTCTGGAACGTAAGCTTTAGTGCCTTCGCCATCAAGAATAGTAAGTTCAGTTTCCTTGTCGAATAAGTGAGTATGCATAACGTCAACTGCTAAAGAAATTCTTTGACCTCTTTCAGTTGTAGTTCTTGAGTCAACTCTTGCGATCATTTGTTTTTCGCTATCAACAAGTGATTTAACGCTATCATCAACCTCTGCACCGCTATCAAATACACAGTATAATTGAGTTTCAGCACCAAGTTTTTCAACAACGTCAACAACTACCTTAACAGTAGATTCAGGGTTTTTAGCAATAGATTCAGCATCGTCGTGTAAATCTTCAGGACGAACACCGAAAGTAACTTGCTTACCTGTATTTAGGTATTCAGTTAAGTTTTGAATCTTTGCAGCTTTTTCAGCAGGAAGAACAACACTATTTCCATCGAATTCAACACAAACTCTATCAGGAGTACCAGTTAAAACAGCATCAAAGAAGTTCATTTGAGGTGTACCGATAAAGCCTGCAACGAATTTATTTGCTGGATAATCGTATAACATTTGTGGTGCGTCAACTTGTTGAATGAAACCATCTTTCATAACAACGATTCTAGTACCCATTGTCATAGCTTCAACTTGGTCGTGAGTAACGTAAATGAAAGTTGTTGCTAAACGGTGGTGAAGCTTAGTGATTTCAGTTCTCATTTGAGCACGAAGCTTAGCGTCAAGGTTAGATAGTGGTTCGTCAAGTAAGAATACCTTTGGTTCACGAACGATTGCTCTACCTAAAGCAACCCTTTGTCTTTGACCACCAGATAAAGCCTTTGGCTTTCTTTGTAAGTAGATTTCAAGACCTAAAATTCTTGCAGCTTCTTTAACTCTTGCGTCGATTTCAGCCTTAGGCATTTTACGAAGCTTTAAACCGAAAGCCATGTTATCGTAAACTGTCATGTGTGGGTAAAGAGCGTAGTTTTGGAAAACCATCGCGATATCTCTATCCTTAGGTTGAACGTCGTTCATAAGTTTACCGTCGATATAAAGTTCACCGTCTGAAATTTCTTCAAGACCAGCGATCATACGAAGAGTAGTTGACTTACCACAACCAGATGGACCAACGAATACGATAAACTCTTTATCGTCGATATCAAGTGTAAAGTCAGTAACGGCAGTAACGCCTGATTGATATACTTTGTACACGTTTTTAAGTGCCAAACTTGCCATACAATTTCCTCCATTTCATGTATGTTTTACATTTGATTATATTATAGCACATATTTTCTTATTTTGCAATAATCAAAGCATTCAACAATGCACAACTCTTTTGTACAATTTGCACTAAAATTTTAACAAGGTAATTATTTATAAAACAAGAAATTCTTAACCGAATAACTTTTATATTCTTTTTTGTTAAACTTATATATATTTTTTGCCAATTTTATTAAATTTTAAGAATGATTTTAAAAAACTATGTTTGTCAAACTGCACAAAAGCTTTGGGGGTAGGTTTAAGTCTAAACTGCTAATTTACTATTATTCAACCACTAAAAAAGCCTGACGAACACAAGCGCCAGACTTTTTTTTCTTGATATAATTTTTATATTATACTATTTTTCAATAGTGTAAACGTTTAGAGTACCGCAACTAATAATTTCGCCTTGAGCATTATATTGTTGAACTTGTAGTCTAACTACACCACTAGCATAATTTACTGATTGTGCAACATAAAGAGTTAACACACCATCAACGATTTCAGCATTATAAGCATTAGCGTTGTTAACGATTTTAGCAGAAGTAAAGCAATCAAAAATTTTAACGTTGCCAACTAAGTTTTCAGTAATGTCCTTAGTAACAAGGGTCATAGTAATACCAGTCTTACTAGGAATAAGATTTCCATCTTCATCGTATGCACTAATTTGTGCAGTAATAGAAACAGTAATTTTAGCAGCGTTTTCATTTACAGAAACGGTATATCCTTCTTCAGTTAATACAGGAAGAACTTTACTTATTGCTTTAGTTTCTACTTCCGCTTGAGTAATAAGTTCGCCGTTTTTATAAATTTCAAAATCCCCAATTGAAACGTATTCGTTATATTTTTTATCACCCGCGCTATAAATTTCGCCAGTGAATTGAGTATCGTTATCAATCTTAAGAGTTAATTTATTACTTGCACCTGCGAAAGCGTGTGCAACAAATGCAGCAACAGGTTGAGCAGTTACGCAAACGATAGTTGCATCAATCTTAACGTTTTTAAGTTCTACAGTATAGTTTGAACCACCGCTATAACCGTTAGCAGTACCAAAACTAAATAATGCAGCGGTATTAGATTCACCTTCAATATATCCATGAATTTGAACGTTTTCAAACAAAGTAGTACCGAAGTTATCAATTTCCTTAATAAGAGCGGCATGTGAATTAGAAACAAAGTTAACGTTTACTTCAAAGTTTTTAAGATAAATTTCTCTTTCTTCGTTATTACCAACGTGAGTGAATAATCTTGTAGAAAGATTTACTAATTTTACACCGTTACCATCGAAAGAGCCGTTAAGTCTAAAGGCAGTCCAATTAGACATATCTAATTCTTCAACGCCATCTTTAACCTTAAAATAAGTAAAATCTGTAACGCTAGCCATATTAGCTAACTCTTCAGAATTTGAAATGATATATGGTGACTCTTGAGTACCTAAACCACTATCAAATTTAACTTGTAAAGAAGTAACGCCACAAGTTTCACAAACACCGTCGACAAAAACGTGTTCGCCTAAATTTGAAATATCTTCACAATTATCGTCGGCACAAGTATGCCAATGGTTTGTTTTATCAAAAGCCCACTCAGTATTCCAAAAATGCATATGCCCGTTAGCGCAAGCAACAAGTGATAAGCAAATAGATAAGCTTAAGCATAAAACAATTAAAAGCTTAAAAGTTCTTTTCATAAATACCTTCCTTAATAATTTTTTATATTACATCACAAATAATTGATAATTTAAAATTTTTTCAATTATATGCTTGTAACGACAAAGTTTTAAATTAAGCAATGCTTAAAACAACCATTAAAACTTGTTTAAAACATAAACTTCATTTTCATTATATATTATATCCGCATATACTTAAAAGGTCAACAATTTCTTAGTTGAAGTATTATTTTTTTGATGCTTTTTTTCGAAATTTAAACATAAGTCTTACCTTAATTATATAAAGTTAAACTTAGTTGTACTTTAAATTTTGTAAATTTTACTTTAAAAAAGAAAAAGAAATTAACATATTTACATAAAGTTTAAATAATTTATTAAAAACAATTGAAAGTATCGTTATTTTTTGTTATAATAATGCTATAATACAAACAAAGGGGTTTAGTATGAATATAAACGGATACGTTCCTCAAAGAAAACTTAATAATAAAGCCATTATAACCTTGCAAAATATTTCAAACGAAGATATTTGTGAAATTTTATATTATGCACGCGATATAAAGCGTAAACAAGCAGTTGGCGAAAAAATTAACTGTTTAAGCGGTCAACACGTTGCGCTTTTAACAAAGCCTGCATACGTTCGTTCACGCGTTGCTTTTCAAATTGCGGTTGACGAGCTTGGCGGAAATCCTATTACCGTTTCACTACCAGGTTTAAGTATCGAACAAGAGCTTAAAGACCCAGACACTACAACCGTTATGAAAAGCTTTGGATTGAGCGCAGTTGTTGTTGATACCGAATTTTTACGCGATGCAGAAGTTTTAGAAAACTATTCAACAATGCCAGTTATCAACGCAAACGGCAGAAACAGCCCATGCCAAACTCTTGCTACCCTACTTACAATTTGGGAACAAAAGGGCAAATTACAAGGGCTTCATCTTGCGGTTATAGGCGCGCTTAATAACGGTGACTACTCACTAATAGCGGGCGCAGCAAAATGCGGGCTTGATATTTCGGTTATCTGCCCCGATGGTAGCGAACCTCCTGAAGATATTTTAAGTTATTGTAATCAATTCGGCTACGTTGACGTTTATGATAATATTGAAGATGGTATTCGCGGTGCTGACGTAATATTTATTATGGACCACGATTTTGATAAAAGCTTTTTATTTACAGACCGTTATTTTAAGTATGCTAATAAAGACGCTATACTTTTACATTCAATGCCTATTCGCCGTGGGGTTGATATTTCTGAAGAAGCAATTAATAACCCACACACCCTTATTTTCGACCAAGCAATGAACGTTCTACCTGTTTTAAAAGCAGTTCTTGCTTTAACCGTAGGCAAATTTCACGATTAATTTATAACTAATCAAATTTAAGTTTTAATAAATTAAATAAAAAACAACAAAGCCCACCATATTTCGCAACTGCGAAGTATAGTGGGCTAAACTTTTGTAATTATAAAAATTTTACAATAAAAAAGATAGAATTATCACTTTTTGGGGGTTTATTAAAGCAAAATTATTTACTGTTTTTTCACGCGCTCTCTTTTCCAAACGTATGGATTAAACAATGCAAGCATTGGGAACAGTTCTAATCTACCTGCAAGCATATCAAAACACATTACAAGTTTAGAAAGTGGCGAGAAAAATGCAAAACTTTCAGTAGGCCCTGCCATACCAAGACCCGGACCAACGTTATTTATAGTTGCAGCTATTGCGCTAAAGGCAGATTCAAGCGAATCCACGTCAATAGATACCACTAAAAATGATATAAAGAAAATTACAATATAAAGCACCATAAATGCCAAAATTGAACGAATAGTATCTTCTTCAACAGGTTTTTTATCCATCATAACGCTTTTTACTTGGTTTGGATGAACAAGTTTTCCAACTTCACGCTTCGAGTTTTTAAAAAGTAGAATAATACGTGAAACCTTAATACCGCCACCAGTACTACCAGCGCACGCGCCTACAAACATTATTATTATAATAATAGCTTTTGAAAATACAGGCCAAAGGTCGTAGTTTACCGTAACGTATCCCGTTGTAGAAATAAGCGATGATACGGTAAATAAGCTATGCCTAATAGCTTCACCAACCGAATATCCTTGCGTACCCGTTAAGCAAAGGTTTAAAGTTATACCCGCAATAGCCAACAATACTATAGCTATAAACACCTTAACTTCACTAAAAAAGGCTTCTTTAAATCTTCCGCGAGCAATAAAATAATAGGCGTTAAAATTGATTGAGAATAAAATCATAAATATAGCGACCAACACTTGTATGTAAGCCGAAGTGCTTGCCATACTATCTCCCCTTATAGCAAAACCGCCCGTACCAGCTGTTGAAAAAGCAATGTTTAATGCTTCAAACGGACTAACTTTACCAAATAACAACAATACAAACTCTGTTAACGTCATTAAAAAGTATATAGTATATAAAATTTTAGCGGTAAGCCTTACCTTAGGAACTAATTTACCTACTGTAGGTCCAGGGCTCTCTGCTTTCATTATATACATATTACGAGCACCACTTAGTGGTAAAAACGCCATAATAAATACTAAAACACCCATACCGCCTATCCAGTGAGTAAAGCTACGCCATATTGCAATACATTTTGGCATAGCTTCAATTTGCTCGCTAGAAAGTATTGAAGAACCTGTAGTTGTAAAGCCTGAAACCGTTTCAAAAAAAGCATCGACAAAATTAGGTATAACACCCGATATAATAAAAGGAAGCGCGCCGAATAAACTCATTATAATCCAGCTAAGCGCAACTATAACGAGCCCTTCTTTAGCAAATATCGTATCTTTTTTACTATTACCGCGAGTAAGTAGAAATCCTATACCTGCGCATATAAGCATACAAGCTAAAAATACCAAAAACTCACTTTCCCAATACACTATCGAAGTTATAAGCGGAATTAGCATAAATAATCCCTCAAAAAGAACTATCCATCCTAAAGTTTTTCTAACAATGTAAAAATTCATAATCTCCCCTTATTAGTCTAAAACGTCGGTAATATCGCTTGGCGAAAGTTCTTTAGTAACAATTACAACGAAGTCATTTTCTTGAATAACGTCCTGCCCACGCGGAATAATTACTTTATCATCACGAGTAATCGCAGCCACTAACACGTTTGGCTTAAAGGTTAATTTATTAAGCGGAATACCTATAATAGGCGAGCCCGCTTTTACTAAAAATTCAGATGCTTCAACCTTTCCGTCAACAACGTTATATAGCGTTTCAACGTTACTTCCCTTTGTATTAGCGCTTGCTCTTACAAAACGTAAAATTATATCCGAAGTAATATTTTTAGGGCAAATTACACTATCAAAATCAAGTTTATTTATAACGTTACCATAATCCGTTCTATTTATTTTAGTAAATAACTTACCTTGCCCTTCTTCTTTATAAAATAGCGATAAAAGTATATTATCTTCGTCGTGATTAGTTAAGGCAACAAAGGCGTCGGCGGAGGAAATTCCTTCTTCAAATAGCAATTCTTTATTAAGCGCGTCGCCTAAAATTACGTTAGTTTTTGGATAAGTACTTGAAAGCTCTTCACAAACCTTTTGATCGCGTTCAATAACTGTAAGCGCTATTTTTGATTTTTCTAAAATTGAGCATAAATAGTGGGTTATATTACCGCCACCTGCTATAACGGCATCTTTAACTGCATTACCCTTAAAGTTTATCTTTTTAAAGAAATCGTGAGCTTTATCAGGTGTTGAAACCAAAGAAATAAGGTCCTTTTCCTTAAAAGTTGTCGAGCCGTTAACGATATACGCTTCATCACCGCGCTCTAACGAACAAAGTAATATTTCAGGGCGATATTTATTTATAACGTCAACAACCGACATTCCTATAAGCGGACTATCACTCGGTAATCTAAACTTAATTAAACTAACCTTACCCTTAGCAAATGGTTCTACCTTGATAGCAGTTGGAAAGCGCATTACTCTCGCAATCTCCTCGGCTGCAGCTAACTGTGGATTTATAACCATAGCAAGCCCAAGTTGCTCTTTAAGATATGGAGCTTCGGCACTGTATTCAGGACTTTTTACCCTTGCTATAGTATCGCAATCCCCTTCCTTTTTTGCAACCATACAACAGAGCAAATTAAGCTCGTCGGAATTAGTAACTGCAATAAAAAGATCAGCATTTTTAATACCTGCTTCCTGCAAGGTAGAATGTGTTGCACCGTTACCTATTACCCCCATAACGTCAACTCTATCAGTAACGTCCTTTACTTTTGCAGGCGAAAGGTCAACTACTGTTACGTCGTTTCCGTCGTTATTTAAATTTTCAGCAAGAGTTTGCCCAACTCTACCGCAACCAACGATAATAATATTCATAATTTTTCCTCTTTCATTTGGTTAAATATTTAACTATAATGCTAAAAATATATGTTTTTTTGTTAATTTTGTTTATTTAAATAAAATTTATCTCTTGCCATTATTTTTAAAACCGTTGCGCCTTAATTTAATCTTACGGTCAAACTTAGGCACTGGCGGAATTTTAGGTATAAGAAGATTATCATCTGCTTGAACTAAACAGTTTTTACCCTTTCCAATAAGGTCTAATCTGCCCGCCCTTCTAAGCGCAGATATAACCATTTTTTTATTTTCCGGTCTAAAATACTGTAAAAGAGCGCGTTGCTCTGCCTTTTCTTCGGGTGAGCGCGGAACGTAAACTTCTTCCATAGTATATGGATCGTAGCCCGTGTAAAACATACACGTTGAAACAGTACCAGGTGTTGGATAAAAGTCTTGCACTTGCTCGGGATGAAGCCCTTCACTCTTTAAAAATAAAGCAAGTTCAATAGCGTCGTTTAGCGTACTACCAGGGTGCGACGACATTAAATATGGCACTAAATACTGCTTTTTACCAACCTTTTCGGTAAGTTCGTAAAAACGCTTTTTAAATCTATTATAAACGCTAATACTTGGCTTACCCATTCTTCTTAACACGTTTTCAGAGCAATGCTCTGGGGCAACTTTTAGTTGACCGCTAACGTGATGAGTAACTAATTCTTCAAAAAAGGTTTCGTCTTTATCGGCTATTAAATAATCAAATCTAATTCCCGAACGAATAAATACCTTTTTAATCTTAGGTAAAGCACGTAACTTTCTAAGTAAATCTAAATAATCGCTATGATCAACTCTAACAGCTGGGCACATATTAGGAGCTAAGCACTTTTTATCCGCACACATTCCCTTGTGTTCTTGCCCAATACAAGATGGTTGACGAAAGTTTGCCGTAGGTCCGCCAACGTCGTGAATATATCCCTTAAAATCAGGCATTTGAGTTATAAGTTTTGCTTCTTCAATAACCGATTCGTGACTTCTTGAAGTTATTGCTCTACCTTGATGGTAAGCAAGCGAACAGAAATTACACGCGCCATAACAGCCGCGATTGTGTATAATTGAAAATTTAACTTCTAAAATACCCGGAACACCGCCAAGCTCTTGATAAGAAGGATGATAATCGCGCATAAACGGCAATGCATAAACCTTATCTAATTCATCGCGTTCAAGCGGTGGCATAGGCGGATTTTGAACTACTATTTTATTGCCGTGACGTTGAATTACCCTTTTTCCACGCACCGCGTCGTGTTCTTCTTGTTGAATTCTACAAGACTTTGCATAATTTTTCTTACCTTGATCGGTATTTGCCGAAACGTTTTCATACGAAGGACATTCTCTAACAGGCATAGGTCTATAATCGGTAGTCAAAACTGCATAACAAGTGCCTAAAACGTCGTGCATTTCGTTTAGTTTTTGACCTTCGTTTAATCTATTAGCAATTTCAACAATATGTTTTTCGCCCATTCCGTACATAAGCAAATCGGCAGTAGAATCAATTAAAATCGAGGGGCGAACCTTATTATCCCAATAATCGTAGTGAGCAAAACGGCGAAGTGAGGCTTCAAGCCCACCTATTGCAATTTGCACGTCACCAAAAATTCTACGAATATTTTTACAATAAACTATAACCGCCCTATCAGGTCTTGCGCCCGCCTTTCCTCCTGCAGTATAAGCGTCGTCACTACGTTTTTTCTTCGCCGCAGTATAGTGAGCAACCATAGAGTCGATATTTCCGCCGTTAACCAAAAATGCAAGGCGCGGAAGCCCAAATTGTTTATAGTCAACGTCGTTTTTGGGTTGAGATAATATGCACACCTTGTATCCCGCATTTTCAAGCACGCGCGAAATAATTGCCGTGCCAAAAGATGGGTGATCAACGTAGGCGTCACCCGTAACTAGTATAAAATCGGCTTGTTTCCAGCCCCTTTCGTTCATTTCTTTTTTATTAAGTGGTAAAAATGGCATATTTTTCTCTCTTAAAAGGCATTTACAGCCTTTTTATTATTATTTAGTATTACTTTTACCCATTTGTAGTAGCATTTTCTACTCGGTAAGACTTTTAAATTGATATTTATAAAGATCTGCATAAATACCATCTTTTTGCAAAAGCTCGCTATGAGTTCCGCGTTCAACAGCGCCTTCGTTTGTTATAACGATAATTTGGTCGGCATTTTTGATAGTGGATAATCTATGCGCTACTACGATAGTTGTTCTACCTTCCGAAAGTTTTTCAAGGCTTTCTTGAATAAGCATTTCAGTTGCATTATCGAGCGCGCTAGTCGCTTCGTCTAAAATTAAAATAGGCGGATTTTTCAAAAAGGCACGAGCTATCGAAACTCTTTGCTTTTGCCCACCCGAAAGTTTAACACCCCTTTCGCCAACGTAAGTATCGTAACCGTTGGGCATACTTAAAACAAACTCGTGAATGTTTGCAAGCTTTGCAGCTTCAACAATTTGCTCGTCGGTTGCTTCTAAGTTACCGTAAGCAATATTTTCCTTAATAGTTCCACCGTATAAGAATACGTCTTGTTGAACAATGGCTATATTTTTTCTTAAATCGGTAAGCGACATATCTTTTACGTTTATTCCGTCGATAAAAATATTTCCTTTATCAATCTCGTAAAAACGCGGAATAAGATTACATAAGGTTGTTTTACCGCCACCCGAAGGACCAACGAGAGC
>JAFWXT010000028.1 GCA_017522945.1 Clostridia bacterium | reverse complement strand
TCCAGAAGAAATTGATTTAGATTCTGTAATGGGTGAACTAGTGTATGAAGTAGAACCAAAAGGAAAAGATTATTTCATAAACGTTGATGGTTATATAATTTGTGTTGAAAATTACGAAATTATAGAACAAGAAGAATTTGAATTAAAAATAATGGACTTTGACGACCCTGTGTCAGAGTTTACAAGTTTAGATGCTGCCGAATTACATTTTGTAAGCGATAATTGCTTTGAACTTCATTTGTTGTTTGCAATAGCAGATAAATTTGAGAATATGACTTATAAGTATTTAACTTTAAGGGGAACAAATGTTAAGTTTATGAATGAGGACTAATAAAAAAAGCCGTGATTTTTTGTCACGGCTTTTGGCGTATCTTGAAAATACTCGACATTTATGATTAAATTTATTATAATATAAAAAAGGAGTAAATATAAGATGAAAAAATTATCAATAGTATTAGTCGTTTTGTTGTCTTTTACAATGTTATTTGGTTTAACGGCTTGCAAAAATGATGATTCAGGCGAAACACCACCGATCACTTATCCTTATACTGTTACATTTAATGCTAACGGTGGTTCCGCTGTAGAGTCAAAGAACACAGATGTTATCTTGTATTCGCCTACAAGTATTAAGGAAAATTATATTCTTGAAGGTTGGTATTTTGATTCTCAAAAAACAATTCCTGCACAATTTCCATTATCGGTAGATTCTAATTTTACTTTATACGCAAAGTGGAAAGAAACGTTGGAAAGTATGACTAAACGTTTTAGAGATTATATGGATACAGTAGATAATAGACTGACGAAAGAGTATGTATCAGGGAATTTTTCATATAATTATGAAATTAGCACGATTGGAAAGTTTATCACATATATGTGGCAACAAAAATATACTTCGTCAACGGATAGTTCTTATATAGAAACATATACTTATTCGATACATTTTGAATTTGGGGATTTTATTACGGCAGAAGGTGGAGTTACATATAATCTAAAAAATGGTTCAAATATGTGCACTGCTTCCTCGAAATTTTATTCTGCAAAAATGGAAGGTAATACTTGGTTATTAAATTTAACTAATACTAGTTTGAACAATACTACTTCATTAGATTATACGGTTGGTGATATAGAAGTTAAAATACAAGGCACTTTACTTGGGGCGTTGAATGATATAAGGTCTATAGGATTGGGGACTGTTAATTTTAGTAGTTATATTTTAGATTATAATTATTCCTATTATCCAACAATATAGTTGTAAAAGGTTAACTCATAAAAAAAAGCCGAGCTGTAAAGCCCGGCTTTTAACGTGTTATTAAATTATGCTAACGTGTATGATTTTTCGCCAACAATTATTCTATTTCCACTCTTTATAGGTTGTCCGTGACATTCGGCACGTAGAATAATTTTATTTGTTTGTTCGGTGACTTTTGGAATATCACCATCATTAAATTTGTCTTGGTTTCCGACGGCTATAATGGAAAAGCCTTTATCTACAAGCATAGAACTAAATTGCCATAGTGCTTCATAAGCGCCGTAGGAATCCATAATAATTGAGTAGTTTTGTTCTTTGTTATAAGCTGTAATTCTAAAATAATTCATAGTTTATCTCCTTTATGCTGCAATTTGTTTTAATTGTTCGTTTGCGTATGGAAGCCATTTTTTGTTTACAAAGTCTAAAACTTCCATAGCAGGTCTTGAGTCGCTTTTTCCGTAACATTGTAATATTTGTTTTTTGTCTAATGAATATTCCATAGTAACGAAAGGCGTTGAAATATCGTTTTTCTTTCTTATAAAGAAGATAAGTGTTTCTTCTCTAATAAATTTTTCGCTATAATTCATACTCCCTACGCAATGGTCTAAAATTTTGCCTTCAACTTCAAGTTCGTCTGGTGTTTTAGCAATTATAACTACGTAAGGACATTTTTGCGTTTTTTCAAGATTATGATATTTGCCTGCAACGACAGCAAAGTTTTCAAATATTTCTTTGCGTTTTTCACGATTTTCCATATCCTTTTTAGTCTTATATTGGTCGGTTCTAATTCTGTGCCAACGCTTAAAATCGTGGGGTAAACGATTCTTTTCTAAAGACATATCAAGTCCTAAATATTCGCAAGCCGTGTAATAGTCTCTATAACTATAAAAGTTAGTAATTTGTTTGCCAAGATAGTTTATAAGGTCTTTATAACTACCGAATTTTTTCAAGAACGAATCTAAATCACCACGCATATACATTCTGTTCGTTTCCATTATGATTTGTTCATAATCTGGTGATGTATTCTTTTTATAAGCCCTTAAAACAGGTGCAACGTGATAAGCGTTTACACCACCTAACTTATCTTTATTTCTTACAAGCCACTTTGCAAACTTCTTATCTTTACCAACTTTGCGAAGTATTGTTTTGCTTACAGCTAGCGTTTGAAAACCAAATTTTGCAAGTAGTTCTAGTTGTGGAAACTCACGATATAAACGTAAGTAATTTATAGGGCAATTAGGCTTAAATATATCTATGGCAGAATACTTAAATTCTTTTATTTTCAACGCATAATCGAGATTAACTACTGTTGCGTATGGATTATAGTATTTATAGCCACAATCATACCATTTACCGTCATTATAATAGGGGCGAATATTGTATTTATATTTAATACCTTCGTCATACCAGCCTACTTTATATGCGTAAACGCCTAAATAACAATATTCAAGGTCTTTGACGTAACAACGTTCAGAATTTACCCCATGAACTGCTACTTGTTTTATTAAGGCTATTTGCTTTGTTTTATTACGCATAGCAACTGTTATTTTTACTAATTCACCATCTAATTTAGTAAGGTAGGCATAAAAACGCAAACCCTTTTGTTGTGGGCAGTTTTCTTTATCTAACTTTCTTATTTTCTTTTCTATGTATTTTGGTATAGGTTTAATTTTTTCTATCTTCATAATTTTATCTCCATTTGATTTCCAAAGATTTTTTGTAGGTTTTGTATAATATCGTTTTCTTGTTGAGAAGATATTACTTCGCCCGTTTCTAAATTAACTGTGAACTTATCGTCGGTTTTGTCGTGTAAGGTGATTTTGTCACCATCCATTACAACAAGAGTATTTATTTTTGTTATTCTCTTAAAATAATTTTCTGCAACGTGTTCTGGAAAGCCTACCATAGGAACTCTTTCTGGAGCTCCAAAGTCACGTCCTGTCATAGTTAAATCAAGTTCGTTTGCAATTATTTTTGCGTTATCGCCAAAAACTTCATAGAAGTCACCTAAACGATAGGCGATAATATAATCGGGGTATTGAATCTGAACTTTTAAGTATTTCATATAAATAGGTGAAATAGGCTTTTCTTCGGGTTCAGGTTCTTCCGTTTGTTCTTTTTCAAGTTCTGCCATAGCATCAACAATATCGTCTTCTGTTGGCTCGTCATCATCTTGTTCTTCGTTAACGTCTAACGGGTCAGGTTGAGCCTTCATTGCAAGTTGTCCTTTATATGAAAGGGTAGAAGTAGTTTTTTCATTATCTACTTGCTCTTTTTTGTCTTCTGCTTTTGGCGTTAAGAAATCAAATAAAGACATTTGTGGTTCAGGCTTTTTAATCGGTGGAACGTAGGTAGCCGTAGGTGTTTTAGTAGTTGTTGTAGTAACCTTTTTATCAAGCTTGTATTCTGTTCCATCTTCGTTATATAACGTTCCTTCTATGCTATCTTCTTCAAAGTAGTGTATAGCCCAGCCAAATACTGTATCGTCATTAACATAAGCACCTTTGGAACTTTTAGTTGCAATTTTTCTTGCTTCATCAGTTGCGTAACTCCAAAAGCCGTTTAGGTCTTTTTTGTTAAGCAGACGTTTATCGTCTTTTGTTATATAAACGCCGTTGTTGATTTTTTCAGCAAGAATTTCGCTGACGTTATTTTCTAAATATTCTTTAATGCGTTCTTGTTCATTGTTTTCAGTTTTAAGATTTAATGTTTTCATAGTGTAATCCTCCTTGTTTTTATTTTAAAATTAAAAAAGCCCTTCTTATCTAGAAAGGAACTTCACGCCAAATACCGTCTTGTATCTCTTTTATTGTAACGGGTATTGCTCGCCATTTAGGTTTTTTAAGTTTGTGGTTATCTTCCCTTGAATTAGGTGGATAACGTTTATAGTGGTTAATCATATAAATAGCATCATTATAATTTCGTGTTAAAAAGTGTCGTATGTATTGATTAGAGCCTTGTTCTTTATAACAGACCTTAAAGCCTGTGCGTAGAATGTATTTTTTCATAACAGCACCCCGTTTAATCTTTCTGCAAGACGGGGTAGAGCAGAATAGGCTCTATTAGTCATTATTGCTTGGTGTATTCGTCTATCGTTAGAAAAATAATTTCTCATAGCAAATTGTTCACCTTTACGGGTTAGTCTTTTTAATTCGTAGTTGTCTTCGCCGTCGTGGTGATAACCCCATATTTTTAAGTGTCCGTCTTCGTCATAAAAACGAATTCTATCAAGGTGAGATATGGTTTTGAATAAATCGTGAGGTGAACGAATAAATTTGCCACCTTCAGCTGGTCCATACCAACGTCCACAAGTTCCTGTTAAAAGATATGTATCGTGGCTTAAAATTTTATATATCTGCTCGTAAAAATCTTGCCACGCTAAATTGTCTTGTGCGTCTATTTCTTCATAGATAACATCTTCGGGAATGTCGTCTATAGTTTTCCAGCCCCTTTCTTCTGAAAAGGTGTCAAACAAGAATTCTTTGGTTTCTTCAATGTTTGTATAGTTGTCGGTATTATCATAGAGAATAGTAATTTTGTTTTTCATAGTGTAATCTCCTTATTTTACTTCAAGTTTCTTTAATTGAATAATAGAGTGGTATTCATACCATTCGTCCATTACGCAACTCCAATAAAGGTCTTCTTGTTTTTCTTTGTTTCCGTATTCTTCAACAGAGTAGCCTTTAAGGATAGTTCCGTTAGGCTTAAATACGTCGTGAACCCAACCGTCTTCATTGTTTTTTTCTTCATTGACAAGTTGATTATAGCGTTCAAGCGCTTTATCGTATGTTGAAAAAAGTTCAGTTTCAATATCGCAACCGTCTTCAACCGACCAGTCAAATTCGACCATATATACATATTTTTTCATAGTTAATTCTCCTTTATAATTCCGTCAACGTCATCTGCATAATATTGAAAATTAGCAGTATTAAAAATAGCCGTGCATTTAATATCGCCATATTGAACGATATATGCGTTAGGTATTGTATGACAAAAGAGCGTTTGAGGTCCTAGAACCGTTATTTCGTCCATCTTGCCATCAAGTGAGTGTATGTGAGCCTGTGTCTTAAATGGTTTCATTTTTGCTTTCTCCTTTATTCACAATAATCTTTTAAGTCGTTAATATTTTCAAGGGGTATAGGTTTATCAAGTGTTCCCATACAGTAGTCATAATCGTAAAAATCTGAAGGCTTTTCGTTTATTGCTTGTAATAGGTGTATAGCAACAAAAAGCATATCTTCGTTAATTTTTTTGATTATGAAGCTTTTTAGTTCGTCATAAGATGTAATGGTATCAAATGTTTCAGAAAGTTTATTTACTGCGTCGTTAAATTCCATATCTTTAAGTTCATTTTCCGTCATTTTTGTAATACTCCTTTAGTTTTATAAAATCGTTATATTTTGTATCTTCGGTAAGCAATTTATTTACCCAAGTTACTAGGTCTTCTCTTTTGCTAGTGCAAGCAAG
>JAFWXT010000027.1 GCA_017522945.1 Clostridia bacterium | reverse complement strand
TATCATAGGTAAAATCAATATTCGACGCATATATAGCGGACATTTTTGAATAAACTTCATTTCTATCGACAAGCGCAGTATCGGATTCGCCTTCGATTTCTTCAATTTCCATAATACGCTCTGCGGACGCCACCATAGAATAATATTGTGGCAGAACGTTTGAAAGTGATGCAAACGGAACTTGAACGTTATTTACTAATTGTAAAATAGCAGAAAGCGAACCGTAAGAAAGCACCCCGCTCAAAATCTTAACGCCCCCGTATATAAGCGCAAACAAATATCCTGCGCTAAATATAAAGTTGTAAGTTGCATGACCTACAACCGAATAATTTTTTCTGCGCATTTTAATCTTAAAATTTACATCTTGCAATTCTCTAGCGCGCTTTTCAATTTTACCGTTTACGGCAAAAACTTTAACAGCAAGTAAATTTTCAATACATTCTTGCATAAAAGAACGCACTTTGCCGTCTGTTGCTTGCGCGCTTTTATGTAGACTTTTAAGTTTACCGCGAAGTAACGTTACCGTCAAGAAAACCAAAATACCAGCAACGGAAAACGCTACGGCGAAAATCCAATCTAAAATAATAAGTGATATAACCGCGCAAATAAGCCTTGTAGACGCAGCAACAACCGTTGGAATTATTGAAGTTACGCCCCCGCTAACAACGGTTACGTCACTAGTTAATCTATTTAATAGTTCGCCACTGTGATAGCCCGTAATTTTATCGTGCTTCTTTCTTAAAATAAGGTTAAACAGCGCGGTTTTATAATCCATTTCAAGTCTGCCTTTAATATGCTCTGTAAGCCCGTTTATTAAAACGCGGAAAACAAACTGCAAAATAACAACGCCAACTATTCCTGCGGCGTATAAAAACAACCTATTCATATCGTTATAAACGGTTGCGCTGTCAATGATTTCTTTTATTAAAAATGCAAAAACTATAGATAACGCCGAAAAAATTGCGTTGGCTAAAATCAGCACCGCCATTTTGCCGTGTTGCTTTTTAGAATTTTTGATAAGCCATTTTATCGGTTTACTATTGTTCATAAATACCACTTAATTTTAATTATGATTATTATAAGTATAACATATTTTTACGTTAAACACAAGTTTATAAAATAGGCTATGTAACAAAAAATGACTGATTAGTAATTTTTACGTTTTAGCGAGAAAAATACAAAAAGGACGAGCGTTCTTGTAAGGGCGCATACCCTTTGCGGTCTGTGCTCGCACAAAACACGAAGTAATTTGTAGTATTTTTCCGCTAAAAATCAGTCAGAGTTTGTCTCAGAGCCCTAAAATAAAGAATTGCTCTTTTAACGTTAAATTACCGTCTTTTAGTAAAAAATCCAGCGTAATGCAGTTTGTCGAAAATCAAATATCATTTTAATCGTAATTTTTAAGCATTTTCTAAATTTATCTTGCAATATAAAATTATTTATGGTATAATTTTTTTATGTTACCGATATTTGGCAAACTTGACGCGCTTATAAACAGCGCAAAAATAAAGACGGAAAACTTTTACTACGGGAGAATTTATCCCGTATTTTTAGCGTTAGCCGTCTTTTTATTTTGGATATTAAATTTACAAATGGTCGGTTTTGCTTTGGTAACTATTATAGGGTCTTTCGCGCTTATCGCTTACAACGATTTATTACCCACTATCCCAGCACGACTCACTATCCCTATGACGATAAGAAAATCAACGGTTTTTGATACTTCAATAATGCCTTATATTATACTTATTCCCGCAGTAATTGCGTTTATAGTTCATAACTTTAG
>JAFWXT010000026.1 GCA_017522945.1 Clostridia bacterium | reverse complement strand
TTTAAAATGAGCAAGTTTGAAGAGTATGAATTTTATATTCAAAATAAAGACTTTTTAGTAAGCGACCGCATTATTGCTTTTAATGATACAAGCGGTAAGCTTTTAGCATTAAAGCCTGACGTTACCTTGTCGATAATTAAAAACGGTGAAGACATTGACGGTTTTAAGCAAAAGGTTTGTTATAACGAGAACGTATACCGTGTATCCGAAAACACACATCAGTTTAAAGAGATTATGCAAACGGGTGTTGAGTGTATAGGCGATATAAACCTTTACGACATATATGAAATGATAGTTATGGCGGCCGAAAGTCTCTCGCTTATATCAGATGATTTCGTGCTTGAAATTTCACACCTTGGTTTGCTTTCATCATTACTTGATAACATATGCAAAAATTCAAGTTTAAAAAACGAAGCCATAAAATATATTTCCGATAAAAACGCACACGATCTTGCCCGTATTTGTGACGAAAACGATGTAGCAGAAAATGATAAAAATGCGCTTCAAAAGTTTGTTTCTATCTATGGTGAAAGAAATAATGTTTTGCAAGAATTGGAAACATTAGATGAATATGTAAATAAAGATAATATAAATACATTAAAAACATTATCATATATGCTTGACAATCTATCATGTAGTGGTAAAATAAAATTTGATTTTTCGGCTGTTAGCGATATGAATTACTATAATGGTATTGTATTTAAAGGTTATATTAACGGTCTTTCTCAAAGTGTGCTTACAGGCGGTCAGTATGATAATCTGCTTTATAAAATGGGTAGAAAATCAGGTGCGATAGGTTTTGCTATTTATCTTGATTTGCTTGAGGATTTACCAAACGAAAAAGCAGGATACGATGTTGATGTTCTACTGCTTTGTGATGATAAAACTGAAAATTCGGTTTTGATTAATACGGTAAGCGATATTATAAATAGCGGAAAAACTGTATCGGTTCAAGCTAACGATATAGGCAAAATAAGATATAAAGAACTTAAAAATATTAAAGGAGGGGTATAAATGCTAAATGTTGCACTACCTAAAGGCAGACTTGGAGAAAAGGTTTACGCTATGTTTGAAGCTGCAGGTTACGAATGCCCCTCTATAAAAGAAAACAACCGCAAGCTTATTTTTGAAAACGAGGAGCGCGGAGTTCGTTATTTTTGGGTAAAACCGTCCGACGTTGCAATCTACGTTGAACGTGGCGCCGCCGACATAGGTGTTGCAGGCAAAGATATTTTGCTTGAGTATGCTCCCGATGTTTACGAACTTTTAGATTTAAATTTAGGTAAATGCCGTATGGCTGTAGCCGCTCCCAATGAATTTCACGACGACGGCCAAAAGACTTTAAAGGTTGCTACCAAGTTTACAAATATTGCGGCAGATTACTATGCGTCTCTTGGTCGCGAAATTGATATAATTAAGCTTAACGGTTCAATAGAAATAGCTCCTATTTTAAAACTCTCGGACGTTATTGTTGATATTGTAGAAACTGGTACTACGCTTAAAGAAAATAATCTTGAAGTAAAAAGTGAAATCGTTCCTATCAGTGCAAGACTTATCGCTAATAAGTCAAGCTTTAAATTTAAGGGCGATGATATTGAAAAAATAGTAGAATCTATTAAGAAACAGGTGCAGGCAAATGATTAAAATTTATAATTACGGTGAGGTTTCAAACGATGAAATCTTTGCGCGTGACAATATTGCTACCAACGTTGAGGGTATTGTAA
>JAFWXT010000002.1 GCA_017522945.1 Clostridia bacterium | reverse complement strand
TCTAAATACATTTTTGTAGGTATGCGTTTGTTTGCCATAATTTTATCCTCCTAATATAAAAAATAAAACACGGATTATTATTCCCTTTGGGACGAATAAACCGTGTTGCCACCCAATTTTACAAAGTTTTACTTTGCCTTAATAAAGTACTATCATACTTTGCCGCTTTAACGCTCGGCTATGCGTCAACGAATACTATGAATTCACCGTTGCCCTCTGTAATCCATTCAAAACCACCGCATCAGTTGCTTACACCAACCGCAACCTCTCTATAAATGCAAAATGGAATTTACTACTTTACTTCATCAGTTTAACTTTTAATAAATAATATCACTTTTTATTTAACGTGTCAAGTATTTATTACTTGTTTTTAACCAAAACAGCGCATGATTTAGCAGTTAAATTATAAAAATCTTTATGATCGGTATTTGTAACAAGTTCAGTTAACACCGAATCAAATTGAAATTGATATTCATTTTCAGAAATATTCACCGCTATTAAAACTTCTGAATTCTCATCTGCACGCTTAAATACGTAAACACCGATATCTGCAAAAATCTCCACAAATTCGCCTTGCGTAAATGCCGAATATTTTGCCCTTAATTCACCCAAAAACTTATACCAAGACAACAACTCTAAATCTTCTTTGCCCCACGGATAAGTTCGCCTATTAAGTGGGTCAGCGTAACCTTGCATACCTATTTCATCACCGTAATAAATGCTAGGCACGCCACATAAGGTAAATTGTAATAGAGAAGCGCATTTTAATTTAAATTTTACTTGTTCTATTTTATCTTCAGGGATAAAGGTTTCCGCTAATTGCTTTTTAGTTGCCCCGTGTGGCTCTATACCCGAAAGCACGGTAATAAGCCTTGCCGTATCGTGAGTTGATAATAAGTTCATAAGAGCGTGAAGTGTTTTATGCGGATAGTGGTCAAGTTGCTCTTTAATCGTGTTTGAAAGGTTCTTAAAGTTACCATCTTTAATAAAAGAAATTATGGCTTCTTTAAGCGGATAATTCATAACGGAATCTAATTCATTACCTTGTAAATATTCTCTGCGAGCGCCGTATGAAATTTTATTTGACGCGTCTTCCCACACTTCACCTATAACGATAGCGTTATATGACGCGTTTTTTACTGCAACTCTAACTTTTTTAACAAAACTTGACGGTAATTCATCAACCACGTCTAATCTCCAGCCACCTATACCTAGTTTTGTATAGTAGTCTAAAACGCCTTCTTTTCCCGTTATATAATTGACATAGTCTTCATTTTGCTCGTTAATTGCGGGTAGCGTTTCAATACCCCACCAAGAATCATATTTATCAGGATATTTAGTGAAATTATACCAAGAATAATATTTTGAATCTTTTGACTGATAAGCGCCAACCGTAGGATATCTATTATATTTATTAAAATATAAACTATCGTCGCCAGTATGATTAAACACACCGTCTAAAATAATTTTAACACCTAATACGCTAGCCTTGTTGATAAGTTGTTTAAATTCATCTATACTGCCAAGCAACGGGTCAATTTCCATATAATTGCCAGTATCGTAACGGTGATTAGAATACGCCTTAAAAATAGGATTTAGATAAATAACCGTAACGCCTAAAGACTTTATATAATCAAGTTTTTCTATTATCCCTTTAAGGTCTCCACCAAAAAAATCATTGTTTAATATTTTACCATATTCATTTGGTTCATAAACAGGTGTATCATTCCAGTTATCGTGCAACACTTTGTATTCAGGAATATTTTTTTCTTTTTCCGCCCTATAAAATCTATCGGGAAAAATTTGATATATTATACCACCATAGAACCATTCAGGAACGGAATAATTAGCATCGTAAACCGTTAATTGAAAATCAGATATATAATCTAAAATTTCACCTAAATAATTATTTCCCAAACCTATAGTTTTGCCATTACACAAATCAAAACGATAATAATATAAACCTACGTTAAAAGTAATATCAAGTTCAAAAATATCGCCTTTTTTTTGCATTGAATAGCGAGAATCAAAATTTTCACCGTCTTTATGCAAAACGAAAACAACAAAGTCAAAGTTGCCTTTGACTCTGAAAGTTATAAGTTTGTCAGCGCTTACCGCGCCCGTTTGACTTTTATAAAATTTATCTAGCGGATTATAAATCATCTCTAACTATTTTATCCTTTTAAGTCCCCAAATGTTATTAGCGTAATCCCTAATACTTCTATCACTTGCAAATATTCCAGCAGTAGCAATATTGTTAAGGCTCTTCTTCGCCCATTCAAGTTTATTTGTATAAACCTTATCTGCTTTAGCGTGAACGTCACAGAACGCGCCAAAATCAGCAAGACACATATAAGGGTCTGCAACAGGGCTTCCAACTAACAAATAGTTAGCAATATCAGAGAACGTCTGACCATTAAAGCCAGCGTTAAGAGCCGCAATAACTTTTTCTAAACGCCTATTATCCGCATAGAATTCAGATGCGTTATATCCTTGCGCCCACAATCTATCAACTTCTTCAGTAGTTAAACCGAAAATGAAAATATTATCGTCGCCACACGCTTCTTTCATTTCCACGTTAGCGCCGTCAAGCGTACCAATAGTAAGCGCACCGTTAATCATAAACTTCATATTACCAGTTCCGCTGGCTTCTTTACCTGCTTGCGAAATTTGTTCACTTATTTCAGTTGCAGGCATAAGTTTTTCAGCCATAGAAACACAATAATCTTCCATATAAACAACGTTTAATTTTTCGTTAATTTTGGGATTTTTTCTAATATCTTCACTTAAACAGCAAATAAGTTTGATAATTTGTTTTGCAAAATAATATCCCGGTGCTGCTTTTGCGCCAAAAATAAACGTTTTCGGTTGCATAGGCAAATTCGGATTTTCTTTTAATTCATTATAAAGTGAAATAATATAAAGAGCGTTTAGAAGTTGGCGTTTATATTCGTGCAAACGTTTTGCTTGAACGTCAAACAATGAATCAGGATTGATTATAAAGCCTTGTTTCTTCTTTGCAAATTCACAGAACTGAAGTTTTTTAATCTTTTTGATTTCATTAAGTTTTTTAAGAACTTCTTTATCGTTTTCAAATTTCTTAAAATCAATAAGTTTGCTTGCGTCAGAAACGTAGCCGTTACCTATGCAATCATTAAGAAGTTCACATAGTTCAGGGTTTGACTGACAAAGCCAACGCCTATGCGCAATACCGTTAGTTACGTTAGTAAATTTATGGGGATAAATATCGTAAAAATCCTTAAAAATACTATTTTTTATAATTTCACTATGAAGCGCAGAAACTCCGTTAACAGTATGAGATGCAACGACACACAAGTTAGCCATTTTAACTTGATTATGTGAGAATATACTCATGCGGTCAATTTTATCCCAGTCACCAGGGAACTTATCCCACATTTCACCGCAAAAACGCTGATTTATTTCCTTTAAAATCATATGAATTCTCGGCAAACGTCTAGCAATAAGGTCTTCACTCCATTTTTCAAGCGCTTCGCTCATAACGGTATGATTAGTATATGCAACAGTTCTAGTTACGATACTCCAAGCAGCATCCCACGAATAGCCACGTTCATCCATAAGTATTCTCATAAGTTCAGGAATACAAAGCGCCGGGTGGGTATCGTTAATGTGTATAGCCGCCTTTTCAGGCAACGTATCTAACGAGCCATAGCGTTTAACGTGGTCTGAAACGATATCTTGAAGCGCCGCAGAAACTAGTAAATATTGTTGTTTTAACCTTAACGATTTACCTTCAAAATGGTTATCCGACGGATATAAAACCTTTGAAATTAAATCTGCTTCATTATCTTCTTGCATACTGCGGATATAATCGCCTTGAGAAAAGGTTTTCATATCAAAATCGCGTATGTTTTGCGCTTTCCATAACCTTAAAACAGAAACGGCTTCGCTATCTTTACCAGAAATCATCATGTCGTATGCAACTGCTTCAACTTCTTTAGCATCATAATGCGCAATTTTTAATCCGTCTTCCGTCCAGTATTCTTCTATATGACCATCAAATTTAACCTTAAAAGTCTTATCGAGTCTTTGAGTAAGCCAAACTTCTCCGCCAGGTAACCAAACGTCAGGTAGTTCCATTTGCCAACCGTCAACTATTTTTTGTTTAAAAAGACCGTATTCATATCTTATAGAATATCCCATTGCAGGATAATCTTGACTTGCAAGCGCATCCATAAAGCAAGCGGCAAGCCTACCAAGCCCGCCGTTGCCAAGCCCTGCATCTGGTTCAATTTCATATAATTCTTCTAAAGAACAATTAAATTCCTTTTTAAGCGCGCCATTAAAAGCATCTTGAATACTTAAATTATAAGTATTATTTTTTAGCGACTGGCCTAGCAAAAATTCCATACAAAGGTAATAAACTCTTTTACCACCTTTTGTGCGATACTTTTTGTTAAACGCGCTGCGTTTTTCAAGAAGAATATCTCTCACGCACATTACTACTGCTTTATATATTTGTTCTTTACTAGCCTCGCTAGGCGCAACGCCAAAATATTTTGATAATTTACTTCTTATTAACGACATTGCGTCTTTTTCTGTCATTGTGTTCATTCAAATCTCCTGCATGTTTTATTTGTTGTATAATTTCTCATATTCGCCCGCTTGTATTTTCCAAGAAAAATCAGTAGTCATTGCACGACGTTGAACGTCTGCCCACGCATCTTTATCTTTAAAGGTTCTTATCGCTTCGTTAACCACGTAAAGCATATCATGCGCATTATAATCGTGGAAAGTAAAACCGTTACCTTTAACGACTGTATAGCCTTTAATACTGTCATTTAGCCCACCTGTTTCTCTTACCACTGGCACCGTTCCGTAACGGCTTGCTATCATCTGTGAAAGACCGCACGGCTCCATCTTTGACGGCATCAAGAAAATATCCGAACCAGAATAAATTTTTCTAGATAAATCTTGATTATATGCAATTATTGTTGCGCATTTACCTTTATATGCGTTGGCAACGTTGGTGAAATAATTTTCGTATCCAATTTCACCCTTACCTAAAATAATAACTTGAACGTCTTGCGACAATATTGATTCAAGCGCATATTTTACTAAATCAAGACCTTTATGTGAAACTAACCTTGAAATGATGGCAATAATAGGCACTTCGCTGCGGACGGGAAGCCCAAGCATTTTTTGAAGTTCACTTTTACAAACTGCCTTTCCGGATAAATCATCAACAGAGTAATTTTTAAATAAGCATTTATCAGTTTCAGGGTTATAATAATCTATATCAATACCGTTCAAAATCCCAGATAACTTTCTAGCGTTTACGTTAATAATACCATCTAGCCCGTGAGCAAAAAACGGAGTTTTAATTTCTTCAGCATACGTTGGACTTACGGTTGAAACTATATCGGTCATCTCAATAGCGCCTTTCATAAGGTTTACTCCGCCGTCTAGTTCAACGAAATTTTTAATTGATTCGCTAAACCCAAACAAGTCACCAAAAGTATCCATACCGAATTTACCTTGATATTCTATATTATGAATAGTGAAAACTGATTTTATTTTGCGGAATTTATCATCACCGTAATACATTCCTTTTAAATATATAATTGATGCTGCCGTCTGCCAGTCGTTACAATGCAAAATATCAGGGTAAATATCCAACCTTGCAATTGTATCAAGTGCAGCGCGAGAAAAGAAAGCAAACCTTTCCCCGTCGTCATAAAAGCCGTAAATATTTCCTTCACGCTTAAAATAAAATTCGTTATCTATAAAATAGAATTTAACGCCTTGATATTCATAATAAAATACACCACAATACTGTAAACGCCAACTCACGGAAACGTTAAAATTCATAACGAACTTGAATTTAGACTTAAATTCTTTAGAAATATTACTATATAGTGGCAAAATAACGCTAATATCAAAATTTTTATTTTTAGCAAGCGCTTTAGGTAAAGAACCTAAAACGTCGGCAAGCCCACCGGTTGCAATAAACGGCGCGGCTTCAGAACCTAAAAATATAATTTTCTTTTTCTCTACTGCGCGAATTTCCGGGAGTTTATCAGTTATTTTTTTCGGCAAAGTATGCGCTGTAGGTCTTTTTGTAGTTTTCATTAAAATCTCCTTAAATCATAATTCCTTTTCCGATATAGAACGGGTGATTTTCACTTCCAGAAAGAACTTTTTTATCCGTAATTACAACGTTTTTATCGGTAATAATGCAATTTAGCGTACAATTTTCACCAAGAACGGTATTTTGCATAATTATACTATTTTTAACAACCGTTCCACGCGCAACTTTTACGTTACGGAATATTATACTATTTTCAACTTCACCTTCAATAACACAGCCGTCTGCTATCATAGAATTTTTAACTATAGCGCTGTTACCGTATTTAGTAGGCGCGGAATCGCGTATTTTTGTAAACACGCTTCTATCACCGAATATTTCATTTCTAATATCGTGGTCCAACATCTTCATATTACTGTCATAATACGCCTGTAATGAAGTTATACCAGCATAAAAACCTTTATGCTCATAAGCCATTATTTTCATACTATCAAGGTTAGCGGCAATAACGTCACCCATAAAATAACGCTTATTATGAGAAATACTATCCATAACGATACTTTGTAGTAATGATTTTTTCATTACGAAAACGTTTGTGAACACGTTGCAAATTTCTTCATGAAGTTTTTCTTTATAATTTACGTTTATAATCCTTCCGTCTTTTATATCAAAAGTAGTTGCGCTCTTTTCTTTATATTCGTCTTTATGAAGTTTTTTATAAACTAAAGTAATATCCGCATGGTTTCTAATATGTTGTTCTATAACTTCGCTAAAATT
>JAFWXT010000025.1 GCA_017522945.1 Clostridia bacterium | reverse complement strand
ACGGTATGGTTAAAATGGCTAACTTAAGCGTTATAGGTTCAAAGAAAATCAACGGTGTTTCGGCCCTTCATAGCGAAATTATTAAACAAAGTATTTTTAAAGATTTTAACGATATTTACCCTGAAAGGTTTACTAACGTAACCAACGGTATTGCGTATAGAAGATGGCTTTGTCAATCAAATCCCGAACTTACTTCGCTTATAAGCGACTGTATTGGTGATGGGTTTATTAAAGACGCTTCGCTTTTGGCAAACTTTAAGGATTTTGAAAATGACCAAAGCGTTTTAAAGCGCATGAACGAAATTAAGCTTATAAGAAAGAAAAAACTTGCCGATTATCTTCGCTCGCATCAAAATATCAATCTTGACCCAAATACTTTATTTGACGTTCAAGCGAAAAGATTGCACGAATATAAACGCCAACTTTTAAACGTTTTACAAATTATAAGCCTATACGAGGATTTAAAGGAAAATCCAGATTTAAATATTCAACCGCAAACCTTTATTTTTGGCGCAAAAGCTGCTTCGGGTTATTATATGGCTAAACAAATAATTAAGCTTATTTGTTATTTAGCTGAAGATATAAACAAAAATCCCGATAAGCGTATTCGCGAGAAACTTAAGGTTGCTTATATTGAAAACTATTCGGTTACCATTGCCGAACTTTTAATGCCTGCAACCGAAGTTTCAGAGCAAATTTCTCAAGCGGGTAAGGAAGCAAGCGGTACTGGTAATATGAAATTTATGATTAATGGCGCTTTAACGCTTGGCACTATGGACGGCGCAAACGTTGAAATGCACGGCGCTGTTGGTGACGAAAATATTTATATTTTCGGTTTGCGCTCGAACGAAGTTGAAACTTTATGGAAAGAAGGTTACAACTCAACTAAGTATTACAATGCAAATCCTAAATTAAAACGCGTAATTCAAAGCTTAAAACTTGGGTTTAACGGCGAAAGCTTTGCGAATATTGCAGATTATTTATTAACTCAATATCCGGTAGCCGACCCATATATGTGTATGGCAGATTTTGCCGACTACGATGCTACTCGCTCTAAAATCCTTTGCGATTATAGTGATAAAATTCTTTGGGCTACAAAGAGTTTAAGAAACGTAGCAGCAAGCGGTATATTCTCGTCGGATAGAAGCATTAGGGAATACGCTGAAAATATTTGGGATTTAAAACCTATTAAATAACTTTTATTAGATGTAAATTATGCATTTTGTATTTAATCCACTTTTAAAAAAATTTAAAAGCATAGTCGGTGGGGTAAAAGAACATACGCCTATACGATTTTTTGTTGAATGTGATAATCCCGTTTTTATGCGACTTTACGGTGACGACTGCGTTGTCGTTAGAGAGATGAAGCAAGTAAGCGGTGGATATTATCTTGACTATGAACTTAATAAAGGGTTGTATTTTTACGATTTTACCTCAAATGGTAAATGTTTTGGTAAGGGGGATGATTTTTGCGCCACTGAAGGCGGTAGTCCTTGGCAATTAACCGTTTATTCAAAACATTACTCAACACCCGATTGGATTAAAGGCGGTATAATTTACCAAATTTTTCCAGATAGATTTTGTAGGGTTGGGGATTTTTCGGTAAAGCAGGGTAAAGTAAAAAGAGATGATTGGGGCGGTATGCCAACCTTTCGCTCGCCCGATGGAAAGGTTCGTAACAACGAGTTTTTCGGTGGTAATTTTAAGGGCATTCAAAGCAAATTAGATTATATAAAAGAACTTGGCGTAAAAGCAATTTATCTTAACCCTATATGTGAAAGCTATTCTTCTCACCGCTACGATACGGGAGATTATCTATCGCCCGATAGTGTTTTAGGTACGATTGAAGACTTTAAAAATTTAACCAAAACTGCAAACGAAAAGGATATACGTTTTATATTCGACGGGGTGTTTAATCATACCGGTGCGGGCAGTAAATACTTTAATAAATATAACGATTACGAAACTATAGGGGCATATAATAGTAAAGAATCGCCTTATTTTAGCTGGTACACTTTTTTTGAACATCCTGAATCTTACGCTACCTGGTGGGGATTTAAAACCTTGCCAACCATTAAAAAAGATAGCAAAGCTTTTCAAAAGTTTGTGTGTGAACAGGTAATTGATTACTGGGTTGATGCAGGTATTTTCGGTGTGAGATTGGACGTTGTTGATGAACTTACCGATGATTTTGTTTTAAATATTAGAAAAGCCTTAAAGCAAAAAGGCGATATGTTTTTGATAGGCGAAGTTTGGGAAGATGCGACCAATAAAATAGCTTATGGTATTCGCCGTAAATATTTTACTGACGGTGAGCTTGATTCCGTTATGAACTATCCGTTAAGAAGCGCGATAATTGATTTCGTTTTAACTGGTAGGTGTGAACTTTTAATTAAAACGGTTTACGAGCAAATCAATAATTATCCAAAAGAAGCGCTCGATTGCTTGATGAACGTATTGTCAACACATGATTCAACACGAATTTTAACACTTTTAGGTAGGCGTGAAACGATTACCGATAAAGAACTAATGAAGAAGGAAAAGCTTGATAGTTTTGAATACCGCAGGGCAGTTGAAAGGCAAAAACTTGCAAGCGTTTTGCAATTCTTTTTATACGGAATACCAAGTGTTTACTATGGTGATGAAATAGGGCTTGAAGGCGATTTAGACCCTTATAATCGTAGGTGCTTTACTTGGGATAAAATTGACAGTGAATTGCTTTCGCACTATAAAAAGATAGCTTCGATTAGAAATTCTAACTTATCATTTAAAGATGGAGCTATTCAAATCAAACATGCTAAAGGCGGTGCTTTCGTATTTACACGTGGCGAAGGTAAAGAACAAATCACGGTTGCTCTTAACGCAACTAATCACGTTAAGGAAATAACTTTTAGTGGAAAAATGGTCGATTTATACACTAAAAAACATGCCGATAAATTCTTGTTAAAAAGTAACGGGTTTGCAATTTTAAAGCCTTGTTAAAAACAAAATAGCCTTATATATGTCGATTAACGGCATATTTAATGAATAATCAATATAAAAAAGGAATAACTTAACTAAGGAAATTACTACTATGGACCTTTTAAAAACCATAACTGCAGAGTTTAACTTAAAAGAAGAACACGCAACTAACATCGTAGCACTTTTAGATGAAGGAAATACAATACCTTTCATTGCTCGTTACCGTAAAGAATTAACTGGGCATATCGACGATCAAGTTTTGCGTGAATTTGCCGATAGACTTACCTATCTAAGAAATCTTGAAACGAGAAAAGCTGAAGTTTCAAGAATTATTGAAGAGCAAGGTAAACTTACCGAAGAAATTACCGAAGCTTTATCAAAAGCGGTAACTTTAACCGAAGTTGAAGATATTTACCGCCCATATAAGCAAAAGAAAAAAACGAGAGCAACCGTGGCTATGGCTAAGGGGCTTACACCTTTTGCTGAACTTATTCTTGCTCAAGAAGTTAAAGAAGGCAACGTAAGCGACTTTGCAAAAGAATATATAAATGAAGAACTTGGAGTAAATAACGAAAAGGAAGCAATTCAAGGTGCTTTAGATATTATTGCTGAATGGGTTTCAGATAACGCCGATTTGCGTAAGAAACTTCGTAATATTTATATGAGAACGGGCGAAATTTCTTCAAAACTATTAAAAAAGGAAGAAGATGAAGCAAAAGTTTACGAAATGTACGATGATTATAGTGAGCCTGTAAGCGAGATTAAAAGCCATAGAATTCTTGCACTTAACCGCGGTGAAAAAGAGGGTTATTTGCGCGTTAAAGTTGCTATTGACAAGGATTTTGGCGGAAGAGTGTGCATGGCTGCATACGTTAAAGCAGGTAGTATTTTTACTTCTTTAGTTGAAGAAGCTGCTCAAGACGGTTACGAGCGTTTAATCGCGCCTTCTATTGAAAGAGAAATTCGTAGCACCTTAACCGAGAGTGCAAACGAACAGGCAATAAAGATGTTTGAGGTTAACTTACGTCCGCTTTTAATGCAACCACCTATGCGTGATAAGGTTACTCTCGGTTGGGACCCTGCATTTAGAACGGGTTGTAAACTTGCCGTAGTTGATGAAACCGGTAAGGTTTTAGATAAAACGGTTATTTATCCAACACAACCACAAAATAAGGTTGAAGAAGGTAAGGCTGTAGTTAGAAAACTTATTGCAAAACACGGCGTGCAAGTTATTTCAATCGGTAACGGAACTGCTTCAAAAGAAAGTGAAATAATCGTTGCTGATTTAGTTAAAGAATATAGCGGAAAAGTGGGCTATATGGTTGTTAGCGAAGCGGGTGCTTCAGTATATTCGGCTTCAAAACTTGGCGCTGAAGAATTCCCTGACTACGACGTTTCGGAACGTTCTGCCGTATCTATTGCGCGTCGTTTACAAGACCCACTTGCCGAACTTATAAAAATTGATCCAAAATCAATCGGGGTTGGTCAATATCAACATGATATGCCTGAAAATAGACTTGATAGTGTGTTAAAGGGCGTTATGGAAGATTGTGTTAATAAGGTTGGGGCAGACCTTAACACCGCAAGCGTTCAATTGTTGTCTTACGTTGCTGGCATTAACTCGTCGATTGCTAAAAATATAGTTGCTTATCGTGAAGAACACGGAAAATTTAAAACAAGAAAGGAACTTTTAAAGGTTTCAAAACTTGGTGAAAAAGCTTTTACTCAATGTGCAGGCTTTATGCGTATTCCGGGTGCTAAAAACATTCTTGACAACACAGGCGTTCACCCTGAATCTTATGAAGGAACTAAAAAATTACTTCAACTTTTCGGTTATAGTGACGATGACGTTAAAAACGGTAACCTTAGTGATTTAAAAAATAAAATTAGTACGTTTGGCGTTAAAAAGGTTTGCGAGTTTACCGAACTTGGCGAAGCAACCTTAAACGATATTGTAAACGAACTTTTAAAGCCCGGCCGTGACGTTCGTGATGCACTACCAAAGCCTATGCTTCGTACCGACGTTATGGATATTGCCGACCTTCTTCCTGGTATGAAGATTAAGGGCACGGTGCGTAACGTAATCGACTTTGGCGCGTTTATCGACATAGGTGTTCACCAAGATGGGCTTGTTCATATTAGTGAAATTTCTGATAGATACGTTCGTCACCCTAGCGAAGTTTTAAAGGTTGGTGACGTTGTTGAAGCAACAGTTATTTCTGTTGACGTTCGCAAAAAACGTATTGGGTTAAGCTTAAAGAGTAATCCCGCGCTTAAAAAATAAAGCTAAAATGAATAAAATTAGCAAGTAAACTTGTAAATTGTCGGTTAAAAGTGTTGATTTTGTGTAATAAGTATAAAAAATTGCATTTATTTGCATTTTACTTGACTTTTTAGGCTTTTACTGCTAAAATTTAAATATAATTTAACACAAGTTTTTTTGTTGTTGATTTTAGGAGGATATTGATTTTATGAATACATTTGAAAAAATTTCTGCACTTATGGCTGAACAATTAGGTATTGACAAAGAGTCTATTACTTTAGAAAGCGAAATTATTAAAGATTTAGGCGCTGACTCTTTAGACGTTGTTGAAATGCTTTTAGACCTTGAAAAAGAATACGGCATTGAAATTTCAGATGAAGCTGCTGCTGAACTTAAAACTGTTGGCGATATCGTTAACTTAATCGACAAAAAATAATTTAGGCTTATTATGAGTATAGTTTGTCCAAAATGTGGAAGCGACGATTTGGGTAACGACGAAAGATATTGTTATACTTGCGGTTACCGTAATACTTCAAATACTTGCGGCACTTGTTACTATTACGATACCGATAACGATTGTGACGGACCTGAAGAAGAGTGGTGCACGCGTGGAAGCGATTATTGTCGTTCGGGCGCGCAAGCTTGCGTTGGCTACACAAGACGCTATTAAAATTAATTTTTTATAAAGGGCTAAATTAAGAGTGAGTGCTTAGCACTTGCTCTTTTGCTTATTAAAAGTTAACCCATCGCGTGCTTCTTGCATGCCTTTTTAAAAGGTTATTATAAAATTAGTTTGTAAAAATAAAGTATAGGAGAATTTTATTATGAAAGTTAGCGAATTACCATATCAAAGATATACTGTTGAACGCGGACAAGAAGCGTTTAAAAGTGTTATTGAAAAAATTAAAAATGCAACGAGCGCTGAAGAAGTACTTGCGGTAAGAAAGCAATTTTTAACCGAAATGGAAGATATGAGTACTCAAAGTTCACTTGCTTATATGCGTTGGTCTTGTAATACTAAAGATGAGTTTTATAAGGCTGAAAAGGAATATTACGAACAAAATATGCCACTTCTTTCAGGCTTACAAATCGAATATACCAAGGCTATGCTTGAAACTCCTTTTAAAGATGAACTTCAAAAGTTATTGCCAGCTCCAGTTTATAAAGGTTATGAAATAACTTTAAAATCACTTGACGAAAGAACTATTCCTGAAATGCAAAAGGAAAGCGCAATTTGTAGTGAATATTCACAGTTCATGAGTGAACTCGTTATTCCTTTTAGGGGCGAAAAGTTGCCTTTAACTTTACTTCGTAAGTATATGGATGATGCCGACAGAACTACGAGAATGGAGGCTTTTGAAGCACTTGGTAAAACTCTTGAAGAGCACAGCGAGTTTTTAGATAGAGTTTATGATGATTTAGTTAAAGTTCGTACTCAAATTGCTAAAAAGATGGGTTATGAAAATTTCGTTGAACTTGGCTATTATAAAATGGGTAGAATTTGCTACGATAGAACTAACGTTGAAGAATTTAGAAAAAACATTTTAGAAGATATCGTTCCCGTTGTAACGAGAGTAAGAACTGCTCGAGCAAAACAAATGGGTATTGACGAAATGAAGCTTTACGATTACGGCGTATGCTTTGTGGATGGTGATCCCGAACCTATTTTAAACGATAAGCAAATGTTTGAAGCTGGTAGAGCAATGTACCACGAAATGAGTGCAGAAACGGGCGCGTTTATCGATATGATGATTGAAAACGAGGCGTTCGACGTTATTTCACGCGAAGGTAAATGGGGTGGCGGTTACTGTACCGAATTTGCTAAATATAAACAACCATTTATTCTTGCTAACTTTAACGGAACTTCGGGCGACGTTGACGTTTTAACTCACGAAGCAGGTCACGCTTTTGCAAGTTATTTATCATTTAAAAACGACCATGATGCCGAAGCTGGTTTGGGAATGGAAACTGCTGAAACTCACTCTATGAGTATGGAATGTTTTTGTTGGAAGTTTATGGATAAATTCTTTGGGGAAAGAGCGCAAGATTATAAGTATAAACACCTTTTAGATAATCTTTCCTTCTTAACTTACGGCATTATAGTTGACGCTTTTCAACATGTAGTTTACGAAAATCCCGAACTTACACCTGCTCAAAGAAATGAAGAATGGTTAAAGCTTGAAAGAACCTTCCGCCCATATATGAATGCCGATGGTATTACTTATTTTGAAAAGGGCACTCGTTGGCAATATCAAATGCATATTTTTGAATCGCCATTTTACTACATTGACTATTGCTTAGCACAATCAAACGCACTTCAATTTTTATTTAAGTCACTTGAAAATTACGAAGATGCTTTTGCAAAATATTTTAAGTTTACTTCAAACGGCGGTACTATGTACTTTACCGATATGCTTGAAGATGCAGGCATTAACTCACCATTTAAAAAGGGTGCGTTAAAAGAAGTTGCTGAAAAGTCTGAAGAATTATTAAATAAATTAACAAGATAGTATTTAAAATTTAACTAACTTAAAACAAAAAGTCCGCCTATAACGCGATTAATGCGCTATTTGCGGATTTTTTATTTTATATTTGTCAACTGCTACTTAAAAAAATAAACTTCATATTTAACGGGTGCGGATAGTTCGTGATAATTTTTTTATGGCTTGAAGTTAGTGCGATAAGTAACGATAAAAAAAACTATATTTAATAAAAACTTAATTTTTGAAATTTTTTTGACGAAAAAAAGTTAATAAAAAGTATTTTTTTTGAAACAAAAGTTCTTAAAAGGTTTGCGCAAAAAAAATATATATGTTATACTATAACTATATAGTATAATTCTGCCAAACGGTAACTAATTTGAAGGGGAGTGATAGGTTTGAAAGACAAGGCTAAAAAGAATAAACAAAATATATTTTTTACAGCGGAAGTGTTTGGTATGGCACTTGCGCTATTTTGAGTGCTTGGCCTTCTTTGCTTAGTTACGGGCGATTTGCTGTTT
>JAFWXT010000024.1 GCA_017522945.1 Clostridia bacterium | reverse complement strand
GGGGTGTTTTCTTCTCGAATATTACGAGCTTCACTTTGTGTTAAATACGCTTCTTCTAAATAATATATTTCGACTGATAGAGTTTGCCAACTTTCACCGGAAAATGTAATATTCTTTTCTACTGTACCACACGAGGATAAAAATGATAACGTTAAGACAAATACGAGTATAGATAACAGTTTTTTCATATTATAATCTCCTTTTGTAAGTGATACAATGGCGAAATATCACTTCAATAATTATATTATAACACGAAATGCAACAAAAATCAAGTCGTTTATTCAGCGAATCAATGATTGAACGATACCCCATAAATTGAACGATAAGGGTATAAAATGAACGATTTGTATTTTACTGCTAAAAGCAAAAAAGGCTCGCAAGGACGAAAACAATCCTGGCAAGCCTTGTAAATTTAATGAAATCCTGCTTTGCAGGATGAAATCCAAACAAGTTTGGATGAAATCTTCGGTGTGCCACCTCAGATGAAATCAAATCCGCCCATCTTCTGCCGCAAGGCAGATTTCATCGCAAAGCGATTTCATCCACCACAGGTGGATTTGTTCCGCAGAAGGCGGATTTAATTGAAAAAGACTGTAATTTTGCATCAAAATTACAGTCTTTTTTTTGTATAAAGGCTACGAAAAAGATATTTTTTACGGTTTGCAACAAGGATTCTAACTCTAATGAAAAATCACGCCAAAGGCGTGTATATCATCAATGCGAAGCATTGTATGGAATCCGTTGCAAGACGGTATGGAATCAAGCCGCAGAAAATGCACCTTCGGTGATGCCATGCGCCTACGGCGATACCATACACGCTTACGCGTGATTCCATACCAAGCCTGCGGATTGAATAAAAAATTCGACAAGCAGAAACTTGTCGAATTTTTTGGCTGGGGTAGTAGGATTCGAACCTACGGATGACGGAGTCAGAGTCCGTAGCCTTACCGCTTGGCGACACCCCAATATAAAGCGCAGTTAATATTTTAGCAAAATTATTCACATTTATCAACTGTTTTTCGCGCTTTTATAAAAATAGTTGGTTTGCAAATCAAACGAAAAATAATTTTAAATAAACTGCTTTAAATATTCGTTAAAGTCGGGGTATTTTTCGCGTGCAGTTTGAATAGATAAAAAGGTTTGTGCAATATCAAAACGCGAATCGTGGCTACTTCCGCATCCTTTAAAAAGTTTTATGCAAAGGCGAGATACGTCGTAATCGTAAATTTCAAAAAAGTTTGCAAGTTCGCCAAGTTTTGGGTATTTTAGCCCGCGACCATTTGCCGTTGGAAGTTTTAAATATGGGCAAAAATAACGCATTGAATCCAGTTTTTCTTTAAAGTGAAAGGTTTGGTAGCACCTTTCAAATTCCGCACTCATAAACTTAAAGTCAAATGGAAAATTATGGGCAACCACCAAATCGGCGCTTTCAAAGTCGGCGGTTATTTCGTCGATATAATCGTTAAAAACTTTTCCGCCAGAAAGAAGGGCTAATTTTTCAACAGTAACGCCGTGTACTCTGGTGCTTGAAGGCTCGATATAGGGCTGAAAAAAGAAAAAGTTTTTGCCTGTAATTCCATTTTTATCTTGCATAATATATGAAAGTTGAATAATACCGCCGGGGCAAAGACCAGTGGTTTCTGTGTCGAAATATAATATCATAAAAAAATAACTCCTACTTAAGTATTTTATCATAAAACTTTATTTTAAACAAGCAAGAAATATTAAAAAAAATAAAAGAGATAAAAATTGCTAATAAATATTAACTCTATTAGTTGAATATTTTATGAATTTATGATATAATGCTAAGTATCCATATATAATGGAAAAAATAGACAATTTTTTTAATTGCTTAACCTAAAACCAATAAAAACACGAAAAGGCGAATTATAAAAGATGAAAGATTTCGTTCATTTACATCTGCATACCGAATATAGCTTGCTTGACGGCGCTACTAAGATTGACAAGGTTTTTGAACTTGCTAAAGAAATGGGGCAGTCGGCAGTAGCAATTACCGACCACGGCAATATGTACGGTGTTGTGTATTTTGCTGAAGCTGCGTTTAAAGCAGGACTAAAGGCTATTATCGGTTGTGAACTTTATATGTGTAACGATATGACCAAAAAAGATGCGCGTAACGGCGAGTACGAGCATTTAGTTTTGCTTTGCAAAGATGACGTTGGTTATAAAAATCTTATAAAGTTGGTTTCAACTGCATATATCGACGGATTTTACCGTAAACCAAGATGTGATTATAAAACGCTATTTGAAAATAGTGAGGGTTTAATTTGTTTATCTGCTTGTCTTGCAGGTAGAGTTCCACAACTTCTTTTAGCGGATAGATACGAAGACGCTAAAGCACACGTTTTAGAAATGAAAAGCGTTTTTGGCGACGATTATTATCTTGAAATTCAAAACCATTTTATTGAAGACCAACTACGCATAAACCCACTACTAATCAAACTTTCACGCGAAACGGGTGTAAAATTAGTTGCCACTAACGACGTGCATTATTTAACTAAAGAAGACGCGTTAATGCAAGAAGTTATGATGTGTATTAACACGCAAACCACTTTAGATGATCCAAAGCATATGCGCTTTGAAACAACCGAATTTTATTTAAAAACTCGCGAGCAAATGGAAGAGTTATTTCCCAATATGCCCGAAGTGTTGGACGTTACGGTTGAAATTGCAAACAAATGTAGCGGAAATTGTATAAAACTTAACAAAAAAGGCGTTCCCGAGCGTGACGCTTCTTTAGTGCCTGGCTATACGCCACCTAACGGAATGACTGCTTACGAGTATTTAAAAATGCTTGGCGAAGAGGGAATGAAAAAGAAGTACAAAGAGATTACCCCCGAAATACGCGAGCGTTTTGATTACGAGCTTAATACTATTGCGGATATGGGTTATCTTGAATATTACCTTATCGTATGGGACTATATTAACTACGCCCGCGAACACGGTATTCCGGTTGGTGCAGGTCGTGGTAGCGGTGTAAGTTCAATCATCGCTTATTCAATAGGTATTACCGACGTTGAGCCACTGCAATATAGCCTAATTTTTGAAAGATTTTTAAATAAAGAAAGGGTAAGTATGCCCGACTTTGACGTTGACTTCGACCCCGAAGGCAGAGAAGAAGTTATAGAATACGTTCGCGACAAATACGGCAGAGATAAGGTTGCTCAAATTGTTACCTTTGGAACGCTTGCATCACGTGCGGCAGTAAAAGACGTAGCGCGCGTACTTCGCGTTTCTTACGCCGAAGTGGATAGAATTACTAAACTTATGGACGGTAAGCATACTATCCCCGAACTTTTAGGTCTTAAAAAGCATAAAAAAGACGGCGACGTTACCGTTCGCGAACTTAAAGAGTTATATCAAAGTGACCCAACCATTAAAAACGTTATCGATATGGCAATGAAGCTTGAAGGTATGCCACGCCATATCGGTGAACACGCCGCAGGTGTTATTATCTGTAATAAACCACTTATGGAAAATATACCGCTTGCAAGAAACGGCGAAGATATAGTAACGCAGTTTAATATGAAGGTTGACGAGCAAATGGGTATGCTTAAGATGGACTTCTTAGCACTTAAAACTCTAACCGACATAAAGAAAACCATACTTTACATTAAAGAAAACAAGGGCGTTGATATAGACTTTGCCGAAATAGGTTATAGTGATAAAAACGCTTACGATCTTATCGGTAGCGGTGACACCGACGCAGTGTTCCAGCTTGAATCTCCGGGCATGAAAAAGTTCATGCGTGAGCTTCACCCGGAAAATCTGGAAGACGTAATAGCAGGCATTTCGCTATTCCGTCCAGGTCCAATGGATTCAATTCCTAAATATATTAAATTTAAAACTAACCCTGCTACGATGGAATTTAAACACGAGTCGTTAAAACCTATTTTAACGGTTACTTACGGCACGATTATCTATCAAGAGCAGGTTATGGATATAGTTCGTAGTCTTGCAGGCTTTACCTTTGGTCAAGCGGATATTATGCGCCGTGCAATGGGTAAAAAAGATATGGACGAAATGGCTAGAATGAAAACTATATTCATTTACGGCGAGAAAAATGAAGACGGTAGCGTAAAAACTCCGGGCGCTGTTTTAAACGGTGTTCCTGCCGACGTTGCAGAAGACATATTTGACGAGATGGCTGGCTTTGCGCAATACGCGTTCAATAAATCGCACGCTGCAGCATACGCAGTTTTAGCATATCAAACCGCGTATTTAAAGGCGTATTATCCACACGAATTCTTAGCAGCCGTTTTAAATGATAGATACGACAAAATCGATGAAGTTACAAAGTACGTAATTTACTTAAAAGAGCGTGGAATACCTGTTTTGCAACCCGATATTAACAATAGTAAGGCGATATTTACCGTTGAAAATAATAGCGTGCGTTTTGGCTTAGTTGGTATTAAGGGCGTTGGTCTTGCCGCTATTGAAACTATCGTTAAAGAACGTGAAGAAAACGGACCTTTTAAATCGTTTGAAGATTTTATTTCACGCGCGGATATTAAAGTTTTAAATAAACGCTTGATTGAAAATCTTATTTACGCGGGCGCATTCGACTGCTTTAAAAAGACAAGAAGTCAACTTATTCAAGTTTACGATAGCTTGTTAGAAAGGGCTTCTACTATTGCTAAAGAGCGCGAAAGTAATCAAATGAGTTTGTTCGGTGGCGTTTTAGCTTCGTACAACGCTTTGTCGGTTACCTATCCAAATATTTTAGAGTATGACGATAAAGCTAAGCTTTCAAAAGAACGCGAAGTTTTAGGCGTTTACGTAACTGGGCATCCTTTAACCAAATATATGGGCGCTTTCAAACGCTTCTCCTTTAAAACCGAGCTTTTACAGTACTACGAAGAAGATGAAGAAGGTAATAGAACTTATACCGAAATTCAGGACGGACAAAGGGTTGAAATGGGTGGTATTATCACTTCGGTTGCAAGAAAAACTACCAAGAGTGGCTCGAGTATGGCAACTATTACCTTAGAAGACGTTTACGGTGGCATTGAATGCGTATTCTTCTCAAAATCTTATGAAAAGTACAAATCGGTATTACGCCCCGAAGCAATTGTAAGCGTTTCGGGTAGGCTTCAGGTAAGGGCAGGGCAAAAACCTTCTATTTCGGTTGATAAATACGAAGAAATGGAACTTGATGACTTGCCAGCTCAACAAAACGCGCCAACCGGTGTTGTTGATAAAGTGGCTGAAACCCAAGAAAAACGTGAGTGGCTTGGAATTATTATTCCCGAAGAAAACGGTGAGCATTGTAAAGCCGAAGTTTTAGAAACTATCAACCTTTACCCCGGCGATATGCCAGTTGTTATTAAATATTTAGGTAAACAATATAAGGCAGGCTCGGTAAGAAAATGTAACGGCTTACTTGCAGAACTTAAATATACCGTTGGCGAAAATAACGTTAAATTTATTGAAAAATAATTTTACTTTTTTATAATATGTTAAATAATAAACTAAATTAGTTAAAAGGCTTTAAGTGTAACGTTTATCACTTAAAGTTTTTTTATATTGTTTATTTTGCGTTAAAAGTTTGTTAATTTATAATTGCTAAAAAAGTTTAAGCATATACTAAAAAAAACAAGTAGTAAAAAAAATTTAAAAAAAAT
>JAFWXT010000023.1 GCA_017522945.1 Clostridia bacterium | reverse complement strand
GAGAAGTTGAAAGAATACATACATTACTACAACAATGAGAGAATATCTCTAAAACTAAAAGGAATGAGCCCAGTACAATACCGAGCTCATTCGCAAATGATTTAATATTTAATTCTTGTCTAAACTTTTGGGTTCACTTCACTTTGCTTGGCTTGTTTTTTTATTTTTTATATGTTTATTGCTCTTTTTTGTGTTTTAACCAACACTTTCTGCACATAGCTTCGTATCTGTCGTTTCCGCCAAGCATTACTTGGTCACCACTATAAACCACGTTACCGTTATCGTCTAAACGAGCGTTAACTATCGCCTTATCACCACAATTACAAACCGATTTAACTTCGCTAATTGAGTGCGCAATTTCAAACAAACGCTTGCTACCTGGAAAAAGTTGAGTTTTAAAATCCGTTCTTAACCCATAACACAAAACTGGCACGTTAAAGTCCATAGTGATAAGGTCTAACTGGTCAACTTGTTCGGGTGTTAAAAACTGACACTCGTCACAAATAACAACCTTACAGTCGGCATAATTTTGTTTATATAATTCGTAAACGTTTACGTCTGCAGGTAAAGCAATTGCTGTTGCTGATAAGCCAATTCTTGAACGAATAATATCTTTACCGTCACGCGTATCAATTGCAGGTTTTATAAACATAACCTTCATATTGCGTTCTTCATAATTAAATTTTGTAATTAGCGCTTGTGCTGTTTTTGAAGAGCCCATTGCTCCGTATCTAAAATATAATTTTGCCATTAGTGTTTGCTCCTTTTTTTATTCAACCCTTGCAAGTATCAATGGGCGCTTTTCTGGTTTAGTTTCACAAATACGAGTGCTTTCTAAAAGCTTTTTAGCCGACGCTATAAACTTATCTTCGTTTGAGGCATAAAGAGTTGCGATTAAGTCTCCTTTTTTAACGTAATCACCAACCTTTGCGCTTAAAATTATACCTGCGCTAAAATCAATAACGTCTTCCTTAACGTTTCTTCCAGCTCCTAAAAGTAGGCTCGCAGTCCCGTATCCTTCGGTATCAACACTACTAATAAACCCCTCTATAGGCGCTTTAACAGCATATTCATACTTTGCTTTTTCAAAAAGTTCGGGGTTTAAAATATGCTCTTTACTACCACCTTGCGCTTCAACCATTTTAGCAAAAGTATCAAGCGCACTTCTATTTTCAATAGCTTTTTTTGCCATTTCATAACATTCTTGCTTTTCGCCTTTTTCAGCTAAATACAACATATTTGCAGCAAGTTCAATGCAAACTTCGGTTAAATCGGCAGGACCTTCCCCCTTTAGAGTTTGAATTGCTTCCTTAACTTCCAAAGCGTTACCAATTGCATTACCAAGAGGTATATCCATATCGGTGATAAGAGCAAGCATTTTCTTACCTGCATTTTTACCAATATCAACCATAATTTTAGCAAGGGCTTTACTATCTTCAATAGTTTTCATAAACGAACCGCTACCAGTTTTTACGTCAAGCACGATACAGTCATCATTAGCGGCAAGTTTTTTACCCATAATACTTGATGCGATAAGTGGCATACTGTCAACGGTTGCAGTTACGTCGCGAAGTGCATATAACTTTTTATCGGCAGGAGCAAGTTCACCACTTTGACCAACGATTGCAATACCCGTTTCGTTAACGATTCTTTCAAACTCGCTTTTTTCAAGGCTTGTATTAAAACCTGGAATTGATTCAAGTTTATCAATCGTTCCGCCAGTGTGCCCTAACCCACGACCGCTCATCTTTGCTATTTTTACGCCGTAAGATGCCACTATGGGCGCAACTATTAAACTAGTTTTATCGCCAACACCACCCGTAGAGTGTTTATCCACGCGAAGTCCTTTTATGTTTGAAAAATCTAAAATTTCACCCGAGTCGCGAACGGCTAAAGTAAGTGCTGTAGTTTCTTCGGTTGTCATTCCGTTAAAATATATAGCCATACATAAAGCCGAAGCCTGATAATCGGTAACTTCGCCGTTTACGTATCCTTTAATAAAAAATTCAATTTGTTCTTTGGTAAGCTCTTTTTTATCGCGCTTATCCTTAATAATATCAAACATTCTCATAATAAACACTCCGCATAAATTAGCGCAAAAGTAGCGTTAATCGCCTTATTTACGCACTTTTTATTTTTTTAAGTTAAAAATATCCGCAAAAAGCGGATAATTTTTTTAGCAATAAAGTAAAATTAGTTAAGTGATTTTGGGGTGAAAGCTAATGGTAAAATTTCACTAAACTTGTATTCTAAAACCTTTTCTTCTGTTCCTAAAACTATAACGAAATCGCCATCGCAAAATTCCGCTATTACCTGACGGCAAACACCGCAAGGTGGACAAGAATCGGATAGGTTATCCCCCATTCCGCCAACGATAGCAATTTTTTCAAACTCATGCTCGCCTTCGCTTACCGCTTTAAAAAAAGCAGTTCTTTCAGCACAGTTAGTTGGTGTATAAGATGCGTTTTCTATGTTACAACCAAGATACACCTTACCACTTTTGGCAAGTAACGCCGCGCCAACTTTAAAACCTGAATATGGAGCGTAAGCCATTTCGCGAGCATTTATTGCAAGTTTTATTAGTTCTAAATTTTCCATAATCTCACCTTTTAAAATTTAGATTTTAAGGTTACGTAATAAACAATGATTGATTTTAAAAAAAGTTTTAACAGTTTATTGTAACAAAACCTATTTTAAAACTTCGTTTAAAAAGCTTTCTCCGCGAGTTTCACCCTGTTCAACTTGAAGATATTGCAAAATAGTTGCCGAAATATCTGCAAAGCTTTTACGAGTTTTTAAATCAACACCTGCTTTAATTTTATCCCCGTAAATAAGCATAGGAACGTGCTCTCTTGAATGATCGGTAGATGGCGTTCCAGGATCACAACCGTGATCGGCGGTTATGATTAAAATATCGTCTTCACGAAGTTTATTGATAAGTAAAGGAAGTTCTTTATCAAAGGTACTAAGTGCATTTGCATAGCCCGCAACGTCATTTCTATGCCCGTAAACCATATCGAAATCAACCAAGTTTACAAAGCATAAGCCTTCAAAATCTTCATCGGCTTTTGCAGTTGCAATAGCCATACCGTCGCTATTGTTTTTGATACGATTACTTTCGGTAAGCCCACGTCCTGCAAATATATCATAAATTTTACCAACAGAAATAACACTCTTACCACTTTCTTTAATTAAATCAAGCATAGTAGTCGCAGGTGGTAAAAGCGAATAGTCATGCCTTCTTGGCGTACGAGAATATGGGTGCGTTCCCTCAAATGGGCGCGCAATTACACGGCCAACCCCGTGTTCGCCAACAAGTAGTTCTCTTGCAATTTCACAATAATTATAAAGTTCTTCAATGGGAACAATATCTTCGTGCGCAGCAATTTGAAAAACACTATCTGCCGAAGTGTAAACGATAAGAGCACCCGTTTTTAAATGTTCATCGCCAAAATCGCGAATGACGTCCGTCCCAGAATAAGGCTTATTGCAAAGGGTTTTTCTTCCCGTAAGCTTTTCAAATTTTTCAATCAAGTCAGATGGAAATCCATTTGGATACACCGGCAATGGGCGAGCCGAAACAACGCCTGCAATTTCCCAATGCCCAATAGTTGTATCTTTGCCTTGCGAAAGTTCGGCAAGGCGCGCGTAAGAAGCCGTTGGATTTTTAACTCCACCGCCTACGCTTTCAATATTAAATAGCCCCATATTTATAAGATTAGGGCAATTAAAATTTTCGTGATAACGTATAGATTTTAAGGTGTTACTACCTTTATCCCCCCACTTTTCAGCATCGGGAAGTTCGCCAATACCAACACTATCAAGAACGATTAAAAATACTCTTTTTTTCATAATTTTATTTACTTTTGTGCCGTTTATGAACATATACGGGCACTTTTATTTTTTTTGTTATACTATTTATTATGCTAATTCTAAAGCAATTTCCATCATTTTAGTGAAAGAATTTTGTCTTTCTTCGGCAGTTGTATTTTCTTCAGGATAAATAAACGAATCACTAACCGTGCAAATACAAAGCGCGTTTTTGCCTGCTCTTGCAGCGTTACAGTAAAGAGCAGCCGATTCCATTTCAACACCTAAAACGCCCATCTTTGCCCATTGCATACCTGAGTTTGCATCATCGTAGAAAGTATCTGATGAGAAAATGTTACCTACCATATAATTAACGCCGGCTTTTTCACAAAGTTCAGCAGCGCGTTTAACAAGGTCGAAACTTGCAATAGGACAGAACGTACCTGGTAAATTGTATTGCATTGCGTAATTTCCGTTAGTGCAAGCGCCCATAGCGATAATAATATCGCGAGCGTGCAAGTCTTTATGAAAACTACCGCAAGAGCCAACTCTTATAATGTTTTCAACACCGTAAAAATTGAATAACTCGTATGAGTAAATACCGATAGATGGTTGACCCATACCAGAAGCCATAACTGAAACTCTTTTTCCCTTGTAATAACCTGTATAACCGTTTACACCGCGAACGTTGTTAACTAAAACCGCGTCGGTAAGGTAATTTTCAGCTATATATTTTGCTCTTAATGGATCGCCCGGCATAAGAACCGTTTTTGCGAAATCTCCTAATTTTGCCGTAATATGAGGTGTTGGAACTGCCATAATTTATATCCCCTTTAATTTTTATTGATTTTTTAGTTATGCCACGCACAGTTATAAAATTAACTTGTTGCAACAAAACCTATTTTTTAGTCTTAATATTTACTGCCGTCTTCTACGTTAGAAGCCATAACCGCTTTAACAACTCTGCTTGTACCCAATCTTGATGCACCCAAATCTATAAAATCTTGCGCGTCTTGAAGACCGCTAATACCGCCTGCCGCTTTAGTTTTAACGCCTTTACCAACGCCGTTAAATAAAATTTCAACGTCATGACGGGTTGCACCGCTTGTTGAAAAACCAGTTGAAGTTTTAATATAATCGGCTTTTGCGTTGGTTACTAAATCGCAACAAACACGTTTTTCATCATCGGTAAGTAAACAAGTTTCAATTATAACTTTTAAAATTTTATCACCGCAAGCGCCTTTAATTTTAGCAATTTCATCTTGCACGTATGCGTAATTTCCAGCCTTTAACTCGCCGATATTTATAACCATATCAATCTCGTCCGCACCGCATTTGATTGCATCTTCGGTTTCAAAAACCTTAACCGCCGTGCTATTATATCCGTTAGGAAAACCTATAACCGTACAAATTGCAAGCTTATCGCCAACGTATTCTTTTGCTCTTTTTACAAAGCAAGGTGGAATACAAACGGATGCAGTATGATATTTCATGCCTTCGTCACAAATTCTTTTAATGTCTTCCCATGTAGCTTTTTGAGAAAGTAGCGTGTGGTCGCATTTTGATAAAATGTTTTTAATATCCATAACAATCTCCTTGATTATTGATTTGCTTAGTTTTTATAATGCGTTTTTTACCAAGTTATTATAACACAAATCGGCAGTTTTTACAATAGTTTTTTTATAAATTATATCTTTATTTTTAGGTTTAATTCGCCTGCGTATAAAAGCTCGCCGTTTTCAAGTTTTAAAGCTCCGTCGGGAAGAATATCAACAGCAACGCTTTCAAATATATTTTCACCGCGAATAACGGTAAGTTTTTTACCGATAACCGCGCTATAGGCTCGGTATTCATTAATATCGGCTTTTGCAGAAAGATTTAACGAAAGGGTTAACAGCAGGCTTTCGATATCAAGTTCTTTTCCAAGCACCTGCTTTGTAGAAATTGCAATATCTTTAATTTCTTCTGCAATTTCGTTATTGACGTTAAGCCCAATACCCACGATTGAATAGTCAATATTTTGAGAGCAAAAACTGTTAGAAATTAAAATCCCACAAATTTTTTTGCCGTTTACAATTATATCATTAGGCCATTTAATTTTTGCTTGAATACCAAACGCTAATAAGGTTTTAACAACCGCAAGTGCAGCCCCCGCCATAATTTGCCAACTTTCGCTAGCAGGAAAATTGTTATAAAAGGATAATTTTGTAAAATACAAACCACCCTTTTCGCTTATAAAAGACCTGCCCTTAGTGCCCATACCGCCCGTTTGCTCATCGGCAACCACGATAACGTCTTCTTTGTTTTTTATAAATTTTTTAACGTATTCGTTTGTTGAATTAGTTTTTTTCAAACGTTCAATTCTCATTGTATTCGTCCTTTAAACTGTCGATTGCGCTTGAAACTGCGTCGTAAGAAAAGCCTTTTGAAAGAAGGTATCTATAACATTTTGACAAAGTTTTAAAATCCTTTTCTTTGTTTTTTAAGTATTTTTTAGCAAGTTCGATTACCTGCGGTGTTTCATCGCCAAGATTTTCAACCGCTATGTTTGCAGTTTGCTCGTCAATACCTTTTGCTTTAAGCTGCATTTTTATAAGAATTTTACCCTTAGTTTTACTGTTTTGCTCAGCATAGACTCTCGCATAGTCCTTGTCATCAAGGTAGCCGTACGAGGAAAGCTTATCAACTACTTTATTGGCAAGCGTAGGTAAATAGCCCTTTTTTAAAAGATACTCAATCAATTGTTTTTTTGTTTTTCTATATCGAGAAATATACCCAAGCGCTAAATCAAAAGCATACGAAAACTCGTTTTCCTCTTGAATTTCGGCAAGTTTTTGTTTGGTAATTTTAACACCTGCCTTTAAGGAATATTTAACGACTAAAAGATTATCGAGCGAGCAATAATAAACGCCGTCTAAAAACAAGTTACTGCGCTTTTTATTTTTTTGTTGAACGGTTACTTGTGTTATAGTTTTCATTTTAACCTTCTTCAAACTCGCAAATAATATCGGTTAACGCGCTTATAGACTGCTTTTTATTGTAAAAACTTTCAAATGAACCCACAAACGCTTCGGCATCTTCTTTGCTAACGGCAAAGGTAACATTCACTTTATCGCTATATTCAGTTGATAAAGTTTTTGAATATTTAGGCATTTTAAACATATTAAATTTTTTATAATTTTCGTAAGAAAAAGGCACTAAATATTTAGTACATAACACGCATTTTGTAATGATTGCGCTATTACAGGCTTCGCTTGCAGTTTCCGCATAAGCACGAACTAAACCGCCTGCGCCAAGCTTAATACCGCCGAAATATCTTGTAACAACAACTGCCACGTTAAAAAGCCCCTTATTTTTAAGCACACCCAAAATAGGCAAACCCGCAGTACCCTGTGGTTCACCATCATCCGAGTATCTTACTCGTTCAACCCCATCGTCAAAAACAATATAGGCGTAACAGTTGTGTGTAGCAAGTGAGTGTTCCTTTTTAACAGAAGCAACAAAATTTTTTGCCTCTTCTTCGCTTTCAACCTTTTTAAGTTTACCCAAAAAAGTTGAGCGTTTAATTTCAATAGAAACGTCACCGCTATCGGCAGTTAAAAATTCCATAATATCCTAAACAAAAAGCGTTAACAACTGTTATAGCGCAAAAAAGTGTGCCTATAACGCTATTAACGCTACTTTTTATTAAATAATTTATAATTTCAAAATAAGCCTTAGATGCGAGTTAGAGTGGAAAAACCGAGCTTTTATCGACGGGAGTGTACTATTGCGTACACGACCGAGAAAAAGCGCAAGGCTTCGCCCATGTTACAAACTAAGCCAATTACATTTTCATAATAAGCCTTAGATGCGAGTTAGAGTGGGGAAACCGAGCTTTTATCGACGGGAGTGTACTATTGCGCACACGACCGAGAAAAAGCGCAAGGCTTCGCCCATGTTACAAACTAAGCCAATTATATTTTCAAAATAAGCCTTAGATGCGAGTTAGAGTGGGGAAACCGAGCTTTTATCGACGGGAGTGTACTATTGCGTACACGACCGAGAAAAAGCGCAAGGCTTCGCCTCTATAACGAAGTAGATAAGGCTTATTTTAGTTTGATAAGGATGTGAACCTTCTTCCCCTTATGCAATACAAACTCGCCCTTTTCGATAATATCGGCTGATAAAGTTAAATCTTTAGTAGTAAGCTTTGTATCATTGATTGAAACACCGCCACCTTCAACTAATCTACGAGCTTCGCCACGTGATGGAGCTACTTTTGCAAGCACCATAATTTCAGGAATAAAGGTAACTTCTTTATCAACTTCAACGCAAGGCATATTGCTTGAATCGCCCGAGAAAGCAGCCTTCGCTTGTGCTCTACATTCTTCTGCTTTTGCTTCGCCGTGAACAAGCTTAGTTACTTCGTAAGCAAGGCGTTCTTTAGCAACGTTAATGCGTTCGTCGTTATAAGCGCAAAGCTGAGCTATTTCGTCAAGTTCCATGAAAGTTAAAAGCTTCATACATTCTTCAACCTTACAATCTTCAACGTTTCTAAAATATTGATAAAAATCATAAGGTGGAGTTTTGTTTTCATCAAGCCATAAAGCGCCTTTAGCGGTTTTACCCATCTTTTTACCTTCGCTGTTAAGTAAAAGAGTAAAAGTCATAGCGAAAGCGTCTTTACTTTCTTTACGTCTGATAAGGTCAGCCCCGGCAAGCATATTAGACCACTGATCGTTACCGCCTAATTGAAGCTTACAGCCGTATTTTTGGTATAAAACGTAAAAGTCGTAACCTTGCATTAGCATGTAGTTAAATTCAAGGAAAGAAAGACCCTTTTCCATTCTTGATTTAAAGCAATCACAAGTAAGCATGTGGTTAACAGAGAAGTAAACACCGATATCGCGCAAGAAATCAACGTAGTTAAGATTTAAAAGCCAATCTGCGTTATTAACCAAAATCGCAGCATTGTCACCTTCAAAATCAATAAAGCGTGACATTTGTTTTTTAAAGCACTCAACGTTATGAGCGATTGTTTCCTTCGTCATCATAGAACGCATATCAGTTCTGCCCGATGGATCGCCAACCATAGCCGTACCGCCACCTATTAACGCGATAGGTCTATGTCCAGCTCTTTGCATGTGAGCCATAGCTATAATAGGAATATAGTGCCCAATGTGTAGGCTATCGGCAGTTGGGTCGAACCCAACGTAAAAAGGAACTTGTTCTTCGCCTAATAGTTTATAAAGATCTTCTTCATAAACGGTTTGTTTAATAAATCCCCTTGCGCGAAGGGTATCCATAACGTTCATATTACACCTCTAATGATAAATGATACAATTTAATATGATTTTAAGTAGCGAGCGAAGTTTTTAAACAGCAATTTAATAAAGCAAATTAAAAATTACTTCCGCGCTAAACGATTACTCAAATTATTATACAGTTAAACCCAGGTTATGTCAAGTAAAAAGCAAGTAATTACGCCCAATTACCGCATATATAACCTATAAATTAGCCATTATTCTTCGCTTTTAAGTAATTCTTCGGCATTAGTAGCTTTAACGCTTTTAGAAATAGTAGCGGTATTAAAGATGATAGATCCAAGCCAAAGCGCATCGCTTACAAGCGCCATAATTAACCCTGCGTTCATAAGAGATGCAGAAGAACTGCCGTTTTGTACGCCTTGAAATATTATAACGCAATAGGTTGAGCAAATAAGCGAAACTACAGCCAAAACACAAGTTAAAACACCCAAAACTAAGATTGAAGCAAGTTTTCTTTTAACAAATAAAGAGGATACGCCAAAAATAATTGAAATAGCCTTTACTATAAGCGCAAAGAGAAATACAACCACTAAAACCGCGCCCGTACAACCAATAGCAATACCTTCATTCATATCATTACTCGTTTTAACTGAGTTAGAAAGCGTTCCCATAAATAGTAAAGCTAAAACAAACGCCGTGCTTAAAACCAAAATCGATAGAGCGATAATAGTCAATTTTTTACTAGTTTTTACGTTCATAAAACACCCCCGTGAGTAAAATTTTACTAAAAAGTAAAAGATAAAAAAGTTTTTACACATATATATTAACATCTTTTTAAATATTTAGCAATAAAAAGGTGTAAAAAAGATTGTAAAATAAAAAAAATTGTGATATAATCACAAGGTAAAATAAAAATTATAACGCAAATTGGAGGATAACAAAATGCAATATTCAAGAGAAGTTGAACATATGCTATGCGTTAAAAAGGGTCCTAACCATGGACCAGCCCCAATTCCTGAAGAAGGTAAATGGGTACAATCACGCGAAATTAGCGATATTAGCGGTTTCACACACGGTGTTGGTTGGTGTGCACCACAACAAGGCGCATGCAAACTTACTTTAAACGTTAAAAAGGGTATTATCGAAGAAGCTTTAGTTGAAACTATCGGTTGTTCTGGTATGACTCACTCTGCAGCAATGGCTTCAGAAATTCTACCTGGCAAAACTATTTTAGAAGCTTTAAATACCGACCTTGTTTGCGATGCTATTAACACAGCTATGCGCGAACTATTCTTGCAAATCGTTTACGGCAGAACTCAATCTGCTTTCTCTGACGACGGTTTAGTTGTAGGTGCAGGTCTTGAAGACTTAGGTAAAGGCTTACGTTCACAAGTTGGTACTATGTACTCTACTAAAGAAAAAGGTCCAAGATATTTAGAAATGGCTGAAGGTTACGTTAAAAATATCGGTCTTGACGAAAACAATCAAATTATCGGTTACGAATTCGTTAGCCTTGGCAAAATGATGGACTTTATCGGTAAAGGTATGTCACCTAACGAAGCTTTTGAAAAGGCTTCTGGTAAATATGGTAGATTTGATAGCGCTGTTAAAGTTATCGATCCACGTAAGGCGTAATTGGGAGGTAAGAGAAAATGAGTATTACTTTTGAAGGATATGATAGAAGAATAAATCAAATTAACGCTTGCCTTGCTGAATACGGCATTAAGGATTTAGAAGAAGCAAGAGATATTTGCTTAGCTAAAGGCGTTGACGTTGCCGCACTTGTTAAAGGTATTCAACCAATCGCGTTTGAAAACGCTGTTTGGGCTTATACTTTAGGCGCTGCAATCGCATTTAAAAAAGGCGTTACTACTGCTGCTGCCGCTGCTGAACTTTTAGGCGTTGGCTTACAAGCATTCTGTATTCCTGGCTCTGTTGCCGACCAAAGAAAGGTTGGTATCGGTCACGGTAACCTTGCTGCAATGTTACTTTCTGAAAGCACTAAGTGCTTCTGCTTCTTAGCAGGTCACGAAAGTTTTGCTGCTGCTGAAGGTGCTATCGGTATTGCAAGAAGCGCTAACAAAGTTAGAAAAGAACCTTTACAAGTTATTCTTAACGGTTTAGGTAAAGACGCTGCATTCATCATCAGCCGTATTAATGGTTTCACTTACGTTCAAACTAAGTATGATTACCACACTGGTAAACTTACTATCGTTAGCGAAACTCCTTACAGCGATGGCGAAAGAGCAAAAGTTCGTTGCTACGGTTGTGACGACGTTTCTGAAGGCGTTGCTATCATGCAACACGAAAAAGTTGACGTTTCTATTACTGGTAACTCAACTAACCCAACAAGATTCCAACACCCTGTTGCTGGTACTTATAAGAAAGCTTGCGTTGACGAAGGCAAGAAATACTTCTCTGTTGCTTCAGGTGGCGGTACTGGTAGAACTCTTCACCCAGATAACATGGCTGCAGGTCCTGCTTCTTATGGCTTTACTGATACTTTAGGTAGAATGCACTCAGACGCTCAATTCGCTGGTAGCTCTTCAGTTCCAGCTCACGTTGAGATGATGGGTTTAATCGGTATGGGTAACAACCCAATGGTTGGCGCTTCAGTTGCCGTTTCAGTTGCTATCGAAGAAGCTAGCAAGTAATTCAATTAAAACTTAACTAAAAACACAAAAAGTCTTGCTATAACACGATTAGCAAGACTTTTTTTATTTGTGTAAACGCATATTTTATTGAGTTGTGATTTTTATTTATAAATTGTAAAATTCTTATTTCCCCAAAATCCCCATAAAAAAATATATACACATCATTTTTTTGTTTTCACCTATGATGTTTATATTTTTTTTATTCTCATTTTTTATTTGATTTTATTAAATCATCATAACAAAATAAAAAGTTGACAAAATTAATCATCTTCCGACCAACTTTTATCAACTTTTTTCATATTTTTATTAATTTATTTTTTAATGTATTGCTTCTTAATTATTCACTCGCATCGCAAATCAATCTCGTATTAAACCGCCGCCTATTCCAGTTTTTAATAGAATAAGGAATTGGTAGAGTCAGGATAAACTTTCAATCATCAAAATATACTCGTTTAAGTACTTGACAGGATACGGCAACACCGTAAATGATTTATATTTAACAAATGTCGCACTCAGTGTTGATAAAATATTCTCTATGATGTTTTTGCCTGAAACAACCTCAACTTTATATAAATGTGGAGCACGTATAATCTTAGTATTCATTCCACTTCCCTTTATTCCTGCACTATAATAAGAGCCATCTTCATAAAGATTTATATCTACAACACCAGATAAAAATCTATCTCTGGCTTCTTTACTATGGCTTATTATTTCTTGTTCAAAGATTTCCTCCTCTGGTAATGGATATCTATTTGTTCTCGTTACAACATTAATATTCCCATCAGTAGAAGCTATAATGGTTTTTTCTTTCCCCTTATTATCGGTTAAATAGTCCGAGCATTCATTTAATATATCAATATCAAATGAAGAAAAGTCATCTAATTTATTATATAATTCAAAACTTCCGTTAGGGTGAATTATTATAAAATAGTGCTTCCCTTCTTTTTCTTTTCCAAATATCCAGTCGCAAGTAAAGCCGTATAATGCCCAGTTATCTAACGAAATATCTTTTTTATTTAAAATGTCATTTTTAATAACAACTTCCTTAATTATTGTATTTATAATTGCTTGATTGTCATTTATAATTTTTTCCGCACTATCTTCAACCGTAATACATTGAATTATTGTTGAACGTTCAAAGTTTTTATAAGGGTCTGGATATTCTAATTGCTCATAGTATTCCTTATTGTGGATAAGCAAAATGTTTGCCTTATCCTTTTCAATATTCTTACTTGTGTTTATACTGCAAACACCTATAGTTTCCTGTATTTTATCAATTAGAGCATCAAATTCTTCTTCGTACTCCGTCCCATCAATAACATTAACAAGATTAATTTCCATTCCTTTAATCTCTTCTAACGCATAATTCATAAACATTTTTTCTCGTTCAACACCTATAGTCTTAGCAACCTTAATCAAATCAAATGAGAATTCAATTAGTTGACTATATTTGCTTTTTAATAATCTTAAAACGTAATACAAATAGTAAACCTTATTATTTTTCAAGTCTTCTCTACTCATAGTAAAGAATGGAACTTCTGCTTTTTTATTATAGATGCCTTTCTTTATATAAACATCATCTGACATAATATCAAAAACGCGTTTTAATGAACAATTCTTATTGCTAAAAATATATTTTGGATACTCATTTATTTTCTTATTTTTCTTAAACAATGAATATTTGGCAAAAGTAGCAGCCTCGACAAGTATGTTCATGTCAGCGTCCACATTTACACCTAAAGCGGTAAAAGAACTTCTATTTTTCTTCATCCACTCTGGTTTAAAAATATAAAACTTTCCAGTTAAATTATTAAAGCTTAAATTCTCCGAATTAAAATTGTTCAACGAATACAAAAACAACCTAAATAAAATATAATTAGGAATTTCCGATGAATTAATTCTTTTTACATAAAGTTTTTCATTGTCTAGTTGTTTAACTAAATCCATTTTTGAAAGGATTTCTTTTTTTAACATTAGATACAATGATTTTCCATTTTCAAAAGCTAAGCTTTCTATTTTGCCAGTTTCAAAATCTAAACATTTAGCACCAAACGGTATATATTTTTCCGTCGTATTAATTAAATAAAAATCAAATGTATTATCTATTTCTTGGCGATTAAACCTTACGTTAAGTTGATTACATATTGCCATGATTACAAGCCTCCAATAACAATCTAATAACCCTGCTCATATCTCTTTCATCCAATTGATACAACAATTCTGATTTAGGCATTATTTTACACAAACTTGAAATCTCAATAATTTTATTGTTATAACTACTATGGATTTGAAAGTTGTTAGCCGCCACATTTATGATAAATACTTTTTTGCCTCCAATTTTGTCTAATTTAGCCAAACACTTTTTTCTATACTCATCTCTATCTACTTTATCTTGCTCTGACCAGTTTTTAAAATCGATATAAACATCTTTATCTGCCATTAAACAAAAATCGAATTTTTCAAACTTAGTAACATCTGTAATTTCGGATAACTTGATGCCATTAGCCTCTAAAATAGCCTTACCAGCTACTTCTCCAAGCGCTCCTTTATAAATGTTTTGATAAACTACCGGCAAAATCATGCAGTCATTACTTTTGAAAGATGTAGCATAACCATTTTCTTCAAAAACCTTTTTAACCGCAGGAATACGTATCAAATTAGTTAATCTAGTACCATATTCATCTATCTTAATTGCATTTTTTCTTTTCTCTAAACTATAATCATAAAGTATTTGTTTAGCTTCAGATTCATCTTTAATGTATAAATAATGATTTAATGTTTCTCCATCTCTCGCTTCAAGATAAAAATCTTTAACAGAATAATGTTTTTTTACTTCCACAGCCAATTCTTCTTTTGAAATAGTGGGATGCTTCAACACAAATTCTCGCATATCGTTCCACTGTTCTACATCCTTATCACTCCAAGATGTTCTATTTACATTAAGAATATTTTCTATGCGCGTTTTTACACGAGCATTTCTATCACAAGCCTTATTTAAATTAATATGTGTATCACTAGGACTCGTTTTTACATTCAATTCCGCAATTTTTCTGAATTCTGGATTTAATATTCTATCATTTTTAAAAGACACAGAAAAGTCAACGTTTTTAAAAATCTCTTCGTCAACGTAAATATTTATATTTGTATTCTTGTTTTTTGTACGACAAATTCTACCTACCGCCTGGATAAGTATTTTAACTATATGATTATTTATTGATTCTGCTTTATAAGCATAATAATCAAAATGGTCGGTCTTATTTGCCGTCATTAATCGTCTAAACGCAGATTTGATATTACCAAATGCTATGTTTTTTGTTATTTCTCCACTTGTTTTTAAGGTCTCATATTGATAAATTAATTTTATCAAACTAGCCTCTTCCCTAAGTTCTGAAACATTGACTAAAATGTTTGTTGGAAGTTCCAAATAAAGTGAGTCAATATCCATTTCCTTATTATCAATTTCATACTGAAGATTTTGCCCCGTTCCTGCCGTATTATAACTAGAAAACAATATAACCTTTTCGCCCGACTGAATATCTTTTTTATAATTTTCTTTTTGAGCTAGAAACTCTGAACTGTTTAAGTAGTGCGCCTTTGGCTTAAGCACCCCCATTTCTTTACATAAAGAATCAATTAACGCTTCAATTATTTCTTCAGAAAAAATATTGTATTCGCTATATTCTACAACATTCCTGTTAGTCATTACTAATAGAACTTTAGAATCCTTATTCTCAATAAAAGCTTTTACAGACTTCATTGCCTTAACGATTCTTTTTACATCATAAAACGGTTTTTTTTCTAATTGTTGATATCTAACAAGCTTCCCTGCGAATAACTCTATATTTTCGTCCCTATTAAATAATTGAGTAAGGATATTTTCTAAATTATCTGACTTTACTTCATCTAAGCTTTCTTTTGTTACGTTTATGTTATCACTATTATTTAGACGCGATTTAATATAGTTTTGAATATTTTCTCTATCATCAGTAGGCATATCATAATAATCATCATTAAGCCTATCACTTAAATAATCTATATTGTAATTTCCTGTAACGGTTTCAATACTAGCAGTAGCCGACAAACCAACTACTCTTGCCTTACTTGCAAGAGAAAGCATAAATTTTTCCGGAGTATTATCTAAATAGCACATTGCCATTGTTGTAGACTCGTTATGGGATATATCGTCCTTAAAATCATAATACCTAAACCCATTCATATAGAAATCAGTATCAAACACGTCTCTACCTCTATCTATAACAGGAATAGAAATATTATCAACTATCATAGCAGTAATATTTTTAGCCATAGCATAATCTAAATTATACAAATCAATTATAGTACTAACCGCTTGGTCAATTTCCATCATATCTCTATGCGTTTTTCGCGCATCATCATTATAATGATTCATATAAACTTTTGCCATATTTGCGCAGCAACCTATAAAGACATTTATTGCATTTTTAATTGAATAAATTGTACGATAAAACTTTCCATCATCACTATCTTTAGAGATGGAAATTGTATTTTGCTTTTTCTTTTTATTTACTTCTAAAATTATATTTTTATCAGTTTTGGAATTTGTTATCGTATGTAATTGGTAATCATCAAACAAGAAATATCTATCACTTTCTTCTTGAGAATCTAATTTGAATAAATAATTTAAATTATACTTCTCCTCAACCTCTTCAAAGTATTTTTTCATTTTGTTGAATTGATAAATAGAACTTGTTTTATCGTCCTCATCCAAAGAATTCGCAAATATCGATAAAGGAAATTCTCTGCCTTTTAATGTGTTTGATATGCTAGAAAATAGCTTTATTAAATCCATTTTGTAATCAGTACAATTCTGTATTTCCTGATTGAGTAAAATGTCTTTAGTAGCATCAAATTCGTCAATAAAAATTAATGCATTTTTAGTCTTAGAGTGCGAAATAAAACGGTATGATTTAGAAATGATTGGATCATTTCCTGATACAAACTTATCAACAGTCATAAATAAAACTTTTCTATCTTCTGTTAAGCAAGCAGGATATAACTCTTTTATCCACGAATATTCTTTACTATTGAGTTTTATCTTTTTTTCGCGTTTGTTTTTCGCAATCTTTGATAATTCTTCAGCTAAATCCTTTCTAAACGCCACCTCATAATGTTTTCTTATTTCCACAAGCGTGCTATCTAAAATATCCTTGGGAATATTTCTATTTAGCAAATCGTTATAAAGTTCTATCTGCTTTTTCAAATCTTTACAAGACTGTCTATTTTGAATCGCATAAGGGATTTTATCGTAAACCTCCAAAAACTTATCTAAGACACTTTCATAATTCGCATAGATTCTCAAAACATTTGCATCAAAAAGAGACGGATTATCTGAAAAATCGCGCTTTACGTCATTAAAAATATCGTCTATATTCTTCTTTTGTGGAGTTAAATAAATAATAGTTTTAATGTCTTGCAGAATTTCTTCACGAATAAATCCGCCTATAATTTTACCAGTAAGATACGTCTTACCAGAACCCGTAGGCATGTCTATTAAACAAAGCCCGTTTTCTTTTGCTTTTACAAATTTTTCTACTGCGCATTGCATACTTTTTTCCATTTGTAAATTCTCCTTTATATTATCTTATTTATTAAAATGCTTATTAAATTCTTCTTCTATTTCTTTTCTTCGCACTTCTTAAATTAACTTTTTGTATTATACAACAGTATACCATAAATCCCTTAATAATTCAAGAATTATTAAGTATTTTGCAAAAAATTGATTTTTTATGTAAATTAACCAATAAAATAAAAAACATCATTAAAATACAAATTTCCACCACAAAAACAAAGTTAGATACACCCCAAACATTCAAAACAAAACAAAAAAGTGCCAATATAGGTCGATTATTGAGTGTTTCGAATAAAAACCAACAATAAAAACTTATTTAGTCACACCGAAAAAAACTGTAAATTAAAAAAATTTTTAAACTTTTTTCAAAAATGGCTTTAAAATGGCTTAAATTGCTGTGTTAACGATTATAAATTTTAAAAAATAAAAAAGCCTTGCTAATCGACTTATAGCGAGGCTTTATATGTTTTTATTTATTTAGATTTGGCTCAATTTCTTCTTCAAAAAGCTTAGTCCAAGCATTTGCAATTAAGCCCGCTCCGGCAATCATAGGGTGAACGCCATCAAATAAAAATGGCTTTTCTCCATACTTTTTAGCAGCTTCGTTAAACTTTTCTTGTAATGGTAAGAAATATAAATTATATTCTTTTGCAAGCTTTTTAACCACCTTTGCGTAATCGTAAACCTGTAAAAAACGTTCGTATCTATCAGAGATTTCTTCAGTATTTTCGGTGGCGCTACCCTTTAAAAAGAATGGTTCGCAAAGAATAATTTTTATATTTGGAAGTTTGGCTATAGTTTCTTCAATTAAACTTCTATAAATCTTTTCAAAGCGTAAAATATCAATACCACCTTGCCAATTTATATCGTGAGCCACGTCGTTTACACCAACTAAAATATTTAAAACGTCGGGGTTTAAATTCCACACGTCTTGTTTTACGCGCGAATATAAGTGTGCCACGTGATTACCCGAAATACCACGATTTATAACTTCGTATTTTTCGGGATTTTTTTGTACAAATTGCTTGCTACAAAAATAGGAAAACCGCTGCCATAACTTTCAATATCGCTAGGTTTATTAAGTTCGCGATTTCTACCCATTTCGGTAATACTATCGCCAAAAAATACAATTTTCATATTATTCACCTATTTATTTGCAGTTTTTCTTTTTTGTAAAATCATTATTAAAAAAGCAATTATACAAAAATAAATTAACGCGTTTGGTGTAAATATATTAGATTTACACGAACCATTATTTGCATCGCTATTTTTATCGCTTGAAGATGAAACAACCGAATCATCTACCTGTGGTTTTACGCTTACGGTAATAACCGAATTTTCTTTAACTACTATTTCATAAACGCCTTTATCTTTATTGTAGCGCATTGCTTCGCCATTACAGTAAACGCCATCGATAACGTATCCTTCGTTAACACGAACCTTTACTTGTAAAGTTTCGCCAACCTTTTTTTCGGTATGTTCATACCAATATAAGAATGAGCCGTTTTCAAAATTTTCGTAAGTTATTTCACAAACAGAAAGGTCACGAGTTTCAACTACAACCTTAGTAATTTGTTCGGGATTAGCAATTAAATATTTGCCGTTTACCACTTCAACGGTAACGTCAACGCCGTTTATTTCAATCTTTGTAACTGCATAACCACTATTGGGTTTAATATTAAGTTCAATGCTACCATCTGCTTTTTCAATATAAGAACAATTAGCGTTGTTTCCAGTAAAACTTACCGATTTTTTATCGCCCATTTCTAATATTTTTTGAGCAAAACGACGACCTAATTTTAAACTATCCGCCCCACTAAAATGGTATGCATCAGTTCCCTTTACGCCAGTTGCATCGTTTATAATCAAATCGCTTGTTTCAATCGTTTCAACCTTTTCCATTTCGTTTGCAACTTCTTGTTGAACAGCATTAAAAGCAGGAACTTTCGAGTTGTTATAAGAGCCAAAAGTAGTTGCTATTTTACCTATAACGAAAGGCATTTGCATATCCTTTTGATCGCCCGTAATTTTAGTTATATCGGCGCGAATATCACTAATAAACGCCTTTAATAACACTTTGTATTCGTTGTGATAACCAAGATCATCTTCTCCTTGCATCCAAGCCATACCACGAACAATTGGTTGATAACCTTGGCTAACTAAATTATTATAAACAGTTTTGAAATTATCGATAAAGCGTTGATATAAAACACCCGTTCTTGGTGTAAGCGTTTGCACGTTAGGTATATAACCTTCTTCCCATTGCGAGCGTGGATACCAGTTTCCACCCCATGGATCGTAACTTCCGTTTGGTCTATCTATATTACGAAGTGGAGTGCTACCCGTTGCTGTTTTAATAATAAACGCTTTTGTTTGGCCAGTATAAACGCCATTTAATTCTTTAGCCATGCCGTATTCTGGCCCTATATGGTTTGAAGTTCTACCAAGCCCACTTGTTACACCCCAAACGTAATCGTTAAAATTAGAAATCAACGATTGTTTTACCGAACCATCAACCGACCTATCAATTTCGCCGGCATAACCAATATTTTCAAAAGTTTCGCTTAACCCACCCTTTGCCGAGTAGCCAGCAGCGTTTGATTGCCCACCAATTAAATAAATATCAATTGGTTTTAAACTTGGTTCTGCGCTAACCTTGTTTGTTTGGTTTTTATTTAGTAAACATGGTAAAAAATAAGTTAATACAGTTAAGATAGTAACAAATAATACAAAAGTTTTTTTCACTATTATCTCCTAAATCAATTCAAACTTAATTGAGTAATCGGTATCGCTATTCGAGCCTACAAATGCTATAAAAGTGCCCTTTTCTGCGCCGTATTTTAAATCCGCCCCGTAGAAAGAAAGCATTTTTTCGTCAATTTCAAAGCAAACTTCTTGTTCTTCGCCTGGGTTTAATAAAATCTTTTTAAAGCCCTTTAGTTCTTTTACCGGGCGAACGATAGAGCCAAACTCATCACGAATATAAAGTTGAACAACCTCTTTAGCTTCAATATTGCCAGCATTTTTAACTAAAACGCTTGCTTTAATACTCTCTCCCGCTGTAAATTTATTTGCAGAAAGTGAGAAATTTGAATATTCGAATTTAACATATGAAAGTCCGTACCCAAAAGGATATAACGGCTTATTCGGCCCATCAATATATCCCGAACAGAATGGAACTCTCTTGCTGTCATCCGAGCGCGGTCTGCCGGTGTTAAAATGGTTATAATAAACCGGACATTGAGCAACGGTTATAGGAAAAGTCATTGAAAGCTTGCCACAAGGCGACTTTTTGCCAAACAACAAGTTTGCCGTTGCTCTACCTCCTTCAGTTCCCGGCCACCACATATTTAATATTGCGCGCACCTTATCGTGCACACGTTTAATCGTGAGCGGTCTGCCCGTAAAGAGCAACACCACCACGTTTTTATTCACTTTTAAAATTTCATCTAATAATTTATACTGAATTTCGGGCAAGTCTAAATTTAACTTACTACACCCTTCAGATGAGTCATTAGGAGCTTCTCCTAACGTTAAAACAACCGTTTTAACTTTTGAAGCTATTTCTACGGCTTCTTTAATACCGCTTTCATCACAATCGTCTATATCCCAAGAACAGCCCTTTGCATACGAAACTCTGCCTTTATAAACATCTTTCACGCAATCTAAAACAGGCGTAACGTCATCAGGGGAACATTCAGTAACCCAAGCGCCAAGAATATTTTTTTCGTTAGCATGTGGGCCTATAAACGCTATTGACTCCGTATTAATATCAAGAGGCAATACTCCGTCGTTTTTAAGCAATACTGCGCTTTCCTCAGCTGCAGTTAGAGCAAGAGCCCTGTGCTCTTCACATAAGAATAACTTTTGTTTTTCTTCTTCACTATAAGAATATCTTGGATTTTCAAACAACCCAAGTTTATTTTTTAATTTTAATTGGCGCATAACCGATTTATCTAATTGCGCCATACTTATTTTACCTTCTTGTAAAAGTTCTTTTAAGTATTTAACGTATGTAGCCGTTGCCATTTCAATATCAACTTCGGCATCAAACGCCTTATAAGCCACCTCTTTTTCATTCTGCGCCAAACCGTGGGTAATGGCTTCGGGAAAAGCATTGTAGTCGCTAACGGTAACGCCGTTAAATCCCCACTCTTCACGCAAAATATCAACCATAAGTTTATTATTCATGGTCATTGGCACACCAAACATTATATTAAAAGCAGGCATTAAAATTTGCGCGCCCGCTTCAATACAAGCCTTAAATGGTGGCAAATAAACGTTTCTTAAGGTATATTCGCTCATATCAACGGTATTATAATCTCTGCCCGCCTCACAAGCCCCATAGCCAACGTAATGCTTAGCACACGCTGCTACGTTATACCTGCCAAAATTGCCTTGGAAGCCACGAATATTCGCAGCACCCATAACCTCCCCTAAATAAGGGTCTTCGCCAAAAGATTCCATAACTCGCCCCCACCTAGGGTCACGAACAAGATCTACCATAGTAGAACAAGTCATAGATACGCCGGCGACGGATGCCTCCGTCGCCGCCATCTTTGAGCAATTTTCTGCTAATTGTTCATCGAAAGAACATGCAAGCCCAAGCCAAATAGGAAAAGCTGTTTTAAAGCCGTGCGTGACGTCGGCCATAATAGCCATTGGTATTTTTGCACCGTTTTTTAACTGATAATTTTCCAAAAGGTCAGTAACTGCGCTTTGATTGCGCGCATTTAAAATAGTTCCTAATCTACTAATATCAGCTTCGCTAAAACCCATTTCCTTTACAGGACCGGTTATTTCACCCCCGTCTTTTTTAAAATAAACGTAAGGCATTTGCGTTAATTGCAAAATTTTATCCTCGGTAGTCATTCCGTCAAGAATGGCTTGCAGTTCTTTCTCTGTCATTAAAGTTTTCTCCTATTAAGCTCTATCCGACCAATTACCGTCTTCAGCCCAAACAGCTTTTAAAGTAAGGTCGCCAGCAAAATTATATTCGTGGTCTGCAGTAACTGCGTTACCTTCGCTATCAACCCAACCAACAAATACGTAACAATCACGTGTAGGAGTTTCTAAAGTAAAGCTTTCGCCATAAGTTACTTGTTGTGAAAGATTTGCGATTTCAACGTCGGTTAAACCTTCTAAATCATAAGTGATTGTGTAAACGTTAGCATCTTTAATTAAAGTAACGGTTAGGTTTGAAGTGATGTTAGAAAAATCGCTAACACTCCATCTGTAAGTGTAACCTGCTTCGGTTGGAAGTTCAGGAATATCAGTTAAAGCTTGACCTTCTTCAACTTCTTTTTCAATTACACCATCATTAGTTTGGAAGGTAACCACGTAGATAATAGCTACATCATCACTGCTTGAATCAGATGAAGACTGTATGTCAATATTTCTACAGCCTACAAGTAAAATCACTGTTAATAAACAAGTAAAAATACTTAATAAAAATCTCTTTTTCATATTTTTTCTCCTTTTCGATTTTCGCTATTTAACAATTAGTTAGCTATACCATTCTTTGTAACGTGGTGACGAATATAGTTAACTGTTGTGCTATCAATAGGTGTCCAACAAGTATGGAATCCCCAGTTATATGTTGTTACACTTTCTGTAGCGTTAAGGTTATTTTTTCTTGTAAATTCCATACTATCTGCAGCGCTGTTATCACTCATAAATAATATCGAAATATATAAAGTTGAATCAACTAAACTATCTTGATTTAAAGACATAATGCCTAAGTTCTTTAAGAAAGTCCAATCATAAAAAGCTTTATAATAAGTGTGTGTAGTAAATCCGAACGCTGCGCTATCTGTAGCAGTTAAAGCTCTAACAGATTTCCAAGTAGGTTCGCTACCTGCGTTTGCGCCCAAATAAATTTGAGTAGTACCACCATCACTTGAAGACCAGTAAGCGTAAGAATATTCAATCATTAATAAAGCATTAGCGCTTGCATCAGATTTTGCTTCAGCTTCTAAGTATAAACCATATTGATTTAATTTTGCTGAGTAACTAAACATCTTGTTAGTATTAACATCAGTAAATTGAACTGATTTGCTTACACCACCATCGAAGAAACCATTTGCATCAACAAGTTCTGTAGGCATTTGCCACCAAGAAGTGCCTGCGCCTGCTTGAACGTGAACTTGCATTGCACCACCGTTTTCAAAAACAGGAGTAATTGGAATAATATCATCAGTAAGCTTTGTTCCAATATCAGATTCTTTTGCTAAACCAACGAATGAAGTAGTGTATGAACCATCGGCATTTTGTTCCGTCCAAATAGTTACTTGATCAAAAGATTTTGTTGTACCAGCAAGAAGGTTACTACCACCGTTATGAATATAGAATTGAACCATATTTGTACCAATGTATGGACCAAATGCAGTATTCCAATTTAAAGTGCTGTGAACGGCAATACCATACATCCAAACGCCAACACCTTTTTCATAGTATGCGTATTGAGTGAATGAATATTTACCAGTTAAATCTTGTGTAGAAACGCTATTTTTACCTGCAAAACGGCTTACTAAGATGTAATCTTCATCCTTATAGCCTTCTGCTGTAACGTATTCTGAGCCATGGATATACCAGTAATCAGTAGCAGTAGTAGAGCCATCAGTCATTGTGAAAGAACCTTCGCTAGGTGACTTAAATGCAGCGGTAACACTGATATAACCCTTGCTTACGTCGATACCATCAGCTGTTAAAGTAGCTTCAGGAATTAAACCAGCAATTAAAGTTGTGTATTTAGCGCCTGTTTCGTTTTCGGTAACTACGAAATTAGTGTTTTCCATATCAAAGCCAGCGCCATTAGCAGTGCTTGAAAGAGAACCAGGGCCTTCTTCATCAAAATATAACCAGTAAAGAACGCCACCAATGTTAAGTTCAAGGTCTAAGCCACTACCACCCCAACCCTTTGTAAATACGTTGTGGTTAGCATCAACTTTAACCCAAAGCCCTACGCCTTTTTCATATACCATTACTGAAGAAAGAGTTCTTACGCCATCTTGTTCAGCAACAGTTTTTGCTTCTAAACCTTCAAAACGAGTTAAATCAACAGTGATTTCTGGTTCTGGATCTGGTTCTGGTTCAACAGGAGCTGGAACAAAGTAACCATTTTCGCCAACGTATGCTTCACTGTGGATATACCAGTAATCAGTAGGCGTAGTAGTACCATCGCTCATTACAAAAGTACCTTCACCAGGTGACTTGAATGCTACGTGAGTAACTAGGATTTCGCCCTTATCAAGTTGGTCTTGTGTAACACCATTTGCTAATAAAGTTGCATCAGTTAATAAACCAACAACTAAAGTTGAATAGTTAGCGCCTTCGCCTTCGTTTTCAGTAACTCTCATTGCGCTTGCATCTGCATCAAAGCCAATAAATCCTACGCCACCAGTTCCGTAATAAATAAAGTGAGTGCCTGAAGCTATGCTAAGTTCTAAGTCAAGACCGCTTCCGCCCCAGCCTTTTGTAAATACGTTGTGAGTTGCTTCAACCTTAATCCACAAACCAACACCCTTTTCATATACCATTACAGAAGAAAGGGTTCTTGGTCCGTTATTTTGTTCTGCTACTGTTTTTGCTTCTAATCCTTCAAAACGGCTTACGTCAATTGGTTCTTCTGGAACAAAATAGCCTTCTTCACCTGCATATGCTTCGCCGTGTACTACCCAGTTATCAGTGTTAGTAGTTACGCCTGCAGTGGTAACGAATGAACCTTCAGCAGGTGACTTGAATACTAAATATGAAATGTGGATAATTCCCTTATCAAGATCTGCTTGTGAAACGCCATTTGCTAATAATGTTGCATCAGTTAATAAACCAACAACTAAAGTTGAATATTTAGCACCTTCGCCTTCGTTTTCAGTAACTCTCATTGCGCTTGCATCTGCATCAAAGCCGATAAATCCTACGCCACCAGTTCCGTAATAAATAAAGTGAGTGCCTGAAGCTATGCTAAGTTCTAAGTCAAGACCGCTTCCGCCCCAGCCTTTTGTGAATACGTTGTGTTGAGCTTCTACTTTAACCCAAAGACCAACACCCTTTTCATATACCATTACAGATGAAAGAGTTCTTGGTCCGTTGTTTTGTTCAGCTACTGTTTTTGCTTCTAAACCTTCAAAACGTGATACGTCGATTGGTTTTTGATATACAAAGTAACCATCTTCGCCAACGTGACCTTGTTCAGGAACTGGCCACATATCGCCGTTAGCAGTGCTTGTGCCATCAGTTTTTGTAAATGCGCCTTCGCCAGGTGACTTAAATGCTACCCAACCATCCATTACCATATAACCTTCGGCAATAGTTTCAGCTGAAACGCCATTTGCTAATAAAGTTGCTTCAGGTAATAAACCAACAACTAAAGTTGAATATTTAGCGCCTTCGCCCGCATTTTCGGTAATTACCATAGTACTATGATTCATATCGAAAGAACCTTCTGCAGGATATGCAGCAGGACCTGTTGCGCCGTTGTATAACCAGTATGAATCGCCTGCAACGTTAATTTCAACGTTTAATGCGCTACCAACCCAACCATTTGCAGCTGCTAGGTTGTGTGTAGCTTCCATTTTAACCCAAAGACCTACGCCTTTTTCGTAAACTAAAGTTGAAGTAACGCTTCTATTACCATTTTGTTCAGTAATAGTTTTTGATGGTAAGCCTTCAAAACGGCTAACGTCAACAGTAACTGTTACAGGAACTTTTGCAGTATAACTACCATCTAAGCCAGGTAAAACAGCAACGATATTAGTTGAACCACCATTTACAGCAGTTAATTTACCATCTTCGTATTTAGCAACTGATTCATCTTCTACGTAGTAAGCAACTGCAACTTCTTTGCCGTCAACTGTTGCTACTAATGGGAAATCAACAACTTGCTTCCAAGCTAAGCTTGCGCTTGTCTTAGAAAGAGCAAGTGTTTTGCCTGCCATAGCTTTATCAATCATTGCTAATAAATAATCGCTAGTGCTATCTAAATTAACAACGTTGTAAGATGCTACGTATAAAGCTGTTCTTACGTTGTCGCCTTCGCTTTCAACGTTTGCATAATAAGTAGTGGCAGTTCCTTCAGCTGGAGTAATCGTTAGGTAACCAAGTGCTTGATATTCTCTTACTAAATCCGCATCAGTAAGACCTAATAAGTCACCGTTATATTGATATACTTCAGTTTGTAAAGTTGGGTTATATTCTGCATCCCAAGTTTTTCTTACAAGTTTTGTTACGTGTTCGTTTGATTCATCTTTAATCGCACCGTTTTCCGCATGTTCCATTGGGCAAATCAAAGTACCAAATTCAACCGAAGCGTATTCGCCTGATTCCACTTTTGCCATAAGCGCGTTGTATTCACTTGCTGAAATTTGGGTTGTAAAACGAATACCGTTAGGATCAGCAGTTCTTACTTCTGCGCCTGCAAGCATAGTAAAACTTGAAAGCCATTCGGGATTGCTTTCTTGCGCAACGGCCTTAGGCGACATAGCAAACGTGCCACCAACAACACCAACAGCTAAAAGTAAAGACAATACCAATGTTAATAATGTTTTTCTTTTCATTTTTTTCTCCTTTCAAAATTTTTTTAAGTTATTTTGCCTTATTTTAAATTAATAAAATGAATAAAAAAATCAATTAAAATAAAGCAAAAATTTTATTAAATAGGCTTATTTTGTAATATAACGAGTTAAAAATTCCCCTTTTTGCCTATTTAATTGCTTTTAATATTAAAAAACGAACTTAACTTGCGGACGAAAATATTCGTTTTCTTATATCCTAAATTTAAAAACTTAAGCCAATTTCTTCCGTTAAACGGCTTTTTTTAGCCGTTTAACGAAATTTTGTTTTTACGTTTGTAGTTTTAATTAACCAACTATACCGTTTTTAGTTACCTTTTGGCGTAAATTACCAATAGTACTTGCTTCTACTGCGTTATATTCATCTGCTAACGCCCAACCGTAAGGACTAGCCGATTTACGTGTAGCTAAAGTTCCATCACCCTTTAGGTAAGTGAATTCCATGCTATCATCTTCAGCTTTAAATACTGGGTTGATATAAATAGCCGATTCAATAAGGTTTTGTTCGTTTAATCCGTATGAAATACCTTCTGCTTTAAGAGCATCGTAAGACATAAATACATAGTAGTATACGTGATAGTTAACACCAACCTCTGCCTTATTTTCGCTTGCAACGGATATCTTTCTTACGTGTTTATAAGTACCAGGGTTACCTATGCCGTATTGCGCGCCATAGAATTGTGTAACTGGGCTTGAGTATAAAGAACCAACGTATTCAACGCCTAAGAATAAGTTTGCATCCGTACTATTTGTTTTAACTTCGGCTTCGATATATAAACCATATTCGTTTAAAACAGCCGAATAACTAAACATCTTTTTAGTAGTAGTATCGGTAAATTGAACTGATTTAGTTGCGCCTTTAGTTGCAAAGAAACCACTTTCACCCATTGGTAAAGTTTCAGTTCTCCACCAGTCTGGAGCAACAGGTTCGCCACCTTCGTTAAAGGTCATCTTTTCGCCTGCAGTTTTAAATGCACCAGTGAATTGGAACCAACCTCTATCTAAAATATTTTGTGTTACGCCCATTTCAAGTAAAGCTTCATCTGGAATAAAGCCAATTAAGTAAGAAGAGTACTTAGTAGGCGCGCCGTTAGCGTTTTTAACAGTCCACATCATTGATTTTTCTTCATCAAAGCCAACCGTCCAAATTAAACCATCGCTTGCGTAAATATAACTTTGTTTACCTTCTACTTGAACTTCAAAGTTTGTGCAATCGGCAAAGCTACCAGTTGAACCATAAGTATTGTGGTGAGCTTCAGCGTTTACCCATAAACCTTCACCCTTTACGTAGTAACCGTTGTATGATAAACTTCTGTTACCCTTCCATTCATTAACGGTTTTTGTAGGATAGTTTGCAAAAGCCGATGGATCGTAAGTTGAAATATCTTGTTGTTTTGGGCGAGATTGATAACCAGTTTGATCTTTAAACTTTAACCAAGTTTTTGCTTCGCCGTAAGTTGAACCAATTTGTTCGGCAACGTTATGCCAACATTGTTGTTGAGCACCTGCTACCTTAGGAATTTCTCTTACACGAATCATACAAGGATACAAACGAATATATTCTGGTTTTTCAGTTAAACCTAAATCTGCCCAAGAAACTAAACCTTCTAAAGTATAACCAACGTTGTTTTGTTTGCAAAGACCATCACCATCAATAGTTGCTACTGCACCAACGTTCTTAGCCGATGTTTTCATAAAACCGGCAATAGCGTTTGTTCTAACGTAATCACCAACTGCAGCGTGACCATCTGGTGCTAACCAAAGTTGTTTTGCATCATATACTAATGCTTGATCTGGAGTTGCAATATAAAATTCTAAGCAAGTTTCTTGCCAAATTTTTGAAGTATCGCCTGTTTTATAAAGAACAGGGTCTTTTACTTCAACGCCGAAATATAAGTTTTCTTCGCCGAAATAAGTTTTAATTGAAATAGAACCATCTTGGAAGCCTACGTACAATTCACCTTTTTTAGCGATATCTTCGCCCTTTGATTCAAAATAAAAAGCTTCACTTGATGCCCAAAATTCTTCATCAAGTTTACCATCAACTGAAATTTCAGCATCAACTGTATATCTTGGATTGCTTGTTGGCTCATAGCCTTCACCCCAAGTTTTTTCAGTTTGGGTATAATTAGGGTCGGAAGCACTAGCGTTTGGATCTACCGTAACAACGCAACCTGCTAAAAGCGATAATGCCGAAACACAAGAAAGTAATAAAACTAAAATTCTCTTTTTCATATTTTATACCCCCTTATTTACCAATTACAACAATTTCAGAAACGTTTACAGTTTCACTGCTAACTACGATTCTTATAGCTTTTACATGCATTTCTTCAAATTCTGCAATAGCCGCAACACCAGGACGAATATAAGTTTGACCATATAATTCGTAGAAATAATTTTGGTTGAATGCAAGATTATCAATATATGCAGTACCCGTTACTCTTTCGCCATCTTTTGTGCCAGTAAAATCAAGTTCGATTCTACGAACGCTACTAAACGCCTTATCATATTCACGGCTATTGTAAATCATTAAACCGCGAACCGTACGATATGCGCCAAAATCAAGTGTTATAATAGTATTTCCTGCTGCTGTAAATTCTTTTACAAAATCAAGCTCGCTAGTTGCGCCGATTAAACCATCGGTTAAGCTTGCTTTAGTGTTATTAACGTCGTTGCTTACTGTTACAGTTGCCTTGCTTGCGATATTATCGTAACCACTATCTAATTTTAATTGAGGTGATTTTGTTGGGCCGTTACAGTACATAATCCAATCGCCGTTTTGGTTTTGAATCCACTTAACTTCGTCCATCGAGATTGCTCTGTCACCAGATGCATCCTTTTGAACGTGTTGGTGATATACTATATAAGTTTTGCCTTTGTGTTCAATTAAGCTGTGGTGACCAGGACCTATAACGTGATCCCAACTTGTTTCAGTTTGAAGTAAAATACCACCTTCTGAACGAGAGAACTTTTTAAAAGGACCCATTGGGCTATCACCAACTGCTTGAATTACTGCGTAACCACTGCTTTGCCATCTACCCTTTGAAATAGTTAAATAGTATTTGCCATTAGTTTCGTTATAAATAACGTATGGGCCTTCGTTGATATCTGTTTCGCCAAGGTCTGTTTGTGGGTCGTATTTACTTGGGTTTTCGTTTTCGCCCATATCGTAGTAACCTGTACGAGTAAGTTGCTTAACTGTTTCCCATTGCCAATCATCTGTCCAACGAGTATTCTTATCGCCAACCTTAACTACAAAAATTTCGGCTACTGAATAGATACTATGTGGAGCAAGAGCAGTACTGTTGAAATACATATACTTATCGCCTGTTACAGGGTCAACGTATGGGTGCATATCAACGATGTTAAGTGAAGTATCAATAACGTACTTTTTAGAAAGTTGTTCGTATAAATCTTCGTGAGCAAGGAAAGGTTCGCTAATTGGAATAGCGCGTTCGCCGTTTGAACCATCGTTAGTATATTGAATAAATGGGCCATCTAAGGTTTTAGCAGTTGCTAACATACCTGCATAAACGCTACCACCGTTAAGTTTGTGAATATCTGCGCTTTTAATAGCTAACATAGTTTCACGAGCAAGAGCAACGATTTCGGCATCGCTTGTAGCAGCATTTTTATTAGCAGTATATAAACCTAATTCATAAGCAACCGTAGATTTATCCTTAATACCAAATTCAGCGCAAAGGGCTGTTGCTTTTGTAGATGCGCTACCGCTATAATTAAGTTTTGATATTAAACTGTTACCATCTTGAGCGTAAATTTCATCCTTTAATGCCATATATGAAGCTCTATCCGCTCTATTATCAAAATATAACGACTTATTTGCAGTACGAACTGCATCGCTTGCGGTAAAGAACATATAATATAAACCCTTTCCGCCTTGACCGTCATCGGCTTCTGCATCATAAATTACGTCTGGCGCCCAAAGCATCGATTGTGCCCAACTATCAGATTCTGGTAGAAAAACAGTTCCTACTCCCTTCCAGTTCGACATATCCGTACTACGGTAACCAAATATAGAATAGTTTGTACTAGTTGGGTAAACATAGAAATAATCCTTTCCGTCTTCACCCTTACCATAAATTACAGATGGGTCTGCACCAACTTCACTATTCTTGTTTTGATAGAACAAATCGGTGTTGTAACCAATGGTACTATCAGTTTCATCATAATAGCTTAACTCGTAATAATTATCGCCATTTTGTGGTAATTGCGTAGAGTTACCGCCTGGTGCTGTAACTACACAAGAAGAAAATAGCATAACTGCGAGTAATAATGAGCCAAGTTTAAAAATTTTCTTATTCAACTTGTTCGTCCTCCCTTTTTTTTATTTTAGTTTTGTTACAACAAATAATTGATAAAATCAATCGTTGTTTGTAACCTCACTTTTATTTTTTTAATTTACGAATTACCGTTAACATATACACAAGTAACCCTATTGTTAGAACACAGCTGATTAATGCTAATAATTGTTGTGCATACATAGGTATTCCTAAAACCTTATTGCCATTAGCTTGTATAAAGCTTACTAACGGGCTTACCAATAAAGTAGTGAAAAAGCCTGCAAAACCCGCAAAGGTTTGTTTTAAAGCTAATGCACTTGTTCGTTGTTCTGCATCAACGTAATCATAAATAAGATTTATTACCGAACTATTTATACCTGCCATTCCCGCGCAGTACAATAGTTGATAAATAAAGTAAACCACCTTTCCGTTTGAAGTGTTGGTAAATGCGTTTATTCCAAACGCAACAGCTTCAATAATAAAACACACTATTAACATCTTTGTGAAAGAGTGTTTATCGGCAAATCTTCCTAATGGTTTTGAACAAAATACCCTAAAAAGACTGCTTGCCATAACGATTATTGAAGCAAATGAAGTTGTAAATGCTAATTCTTTTGTTTGGTAAGTCCCCATAAATGGTGTTGATACGTAGTTTGCAACGTTCCAAAGAACTGAAATTAACACCACCTTAAAAAGCGTTTTATCTTTAAGCAAGCTTTTTAATTGAACCCCAACGGTTGTTTTTTCGCTGTTTTCCGATTGTTTTTCCTTTGCAAATATTAAGGTTGCGCTGTGCAGCATCATTAAAACGAATATTGTGATACCGCCAACTATAAATGCGCCCTTAATATTTCCTGCCCCTTCAAAATGGTCAAATACTATTCCCATAAAATATGAAAACGCCATTCCACCAAGTAAGGATATTATTTCTTTATTTGCCGTAAATCTACCACGCTTTTTATCATCAACTAGCGACATATACCAGTTAATTTTCGGTGCGTTAACTACGTTGTTAATAATATGTGCACCTAAAAGCATAATTACAAATATAACCGTTTTAATTTCTTTTGAAAAATCAAACAAAGGCACTATGTATAAAACCGCAAACATTACTTGACTTAATATATGTAATATCGTAACCCACCTTTTTACAGGCTTTTTGTTCGCCAAGAATATTGCTATCATTTGAAAGCCACAACCAAGTGACACAAACGAAGATAAAATACCGGTTAAACTATCAGAAAACCCTATATATTCAGTTAGTTTTGCTAAGTATATAGTAGAAACTGCTATCGAAACGAAATATTCTAACGCCGCTTCAACAATATATAAAATTCTACTAAATTCATAGCCATCCTTTTTTTGCGTTGCTTCCATACCTTATATAGCCTTTATCTTAATTAAGTAAGAACTATACAAGCCAAGTTTTAAATAACTTGCAAATTCATTAGCTGTAAAAATTTCTTCTCTAACTAGTGAAGCATCGTGAGTTTCATCAACAAGATAGTATTCAACAATTACCTTTTCGCCTAGTTTAACACCACTAAATTCAATCTTTACGTCCTTTATAGGCGCAGTTTTATCATCATTGAAATAGGTAAGAAGTATTGCGCTTTCTTTGCCGTTTGTTGATGCTACGCTATAAACGTAATCGCCTTCGGTTTGAGTTTTAACTGCGTTTTTAAGCTCACGAACGTCGCCAAACGCCTTTAAGCAGTAATAGCTTTTTAATGGCTTTTCAGTTTCCATGTCAAAACCACTCCAAGTTGTTGGTCTAGCATCGTAATACATCATTGTATCAAGCTTTGAATCTTGCCCAATACACATACAACCAAGCATAAAAGAACTACCTTTTAAGCCTTTGATTGCGCGCATTGATTCTTGATAAATTTCGCCTAACCAACCTTGGTTATAATTCCATTCATTTAAGCTTGTTTCAACGTCGCCAAAGCCGTATTTTTCTAAAAGAGAATTAGCTTTTTCAATGGTTTGTTGCATATCTTCAACCGTTGAACAGTAACGATGATATGAGAAAAAGTCAAGAACGCCACCCTTTTTTCTAACGTTATCTAAAAATAGTTCAGTATATTCACTATTCCAAATAGTACAAATAGCAGGGCCACCAATTTTTAAATGTGGAAATTTGCTCTTTAAATACTTTGAAACCTCAACGTAAAAATCACAAAATTCTTGCGGAGTGCCTTGCCAGCAAGGATTGCTTCCATCTGCATTTTTGCAGTCAGGTTCATTCCAAATTTCCCAATATCTAATATCGTAATTAAAACCGTTTGCCCAACCTTCAGTATAGTGGCGAATAATGTGTTCACAAATGCGCGCCCACTTTAAATTATCCTTTGGCGGGATAGTGCCAAATTTATACTTATGTTCGATTGCCGCGCCTAAACGATAAAATACTTCTGTTCCTGCATCAATAATACTTTTTACGTATTCATCAGTAGGTTCAAAAACGTAAGATTGTGGGTCGTTTTCATCAGCGTTAAAATCACGGAAGATACGATGAACGTCAACAGTCCACTCCCCGCCATACGCCCAATAAAAAGCACTATCATGCAATCTTGCAAAAGGTATTTTCGCATTGTTATAATTTTCAAAAAATGGGTTTGAGCCACGAACGGTTGCACCGGTAGGTCCGTTGTTTACTGCGTTCATAGCCTTAATTATTCCATTAGTTTTTGAAAAATCCACCTTAATAATATTCATGCCTTATTCCTTGCCTCCTCCAACTGCAATACCATTAATAAATAACTTTTGAGCGAAACAGTAAATAATAATAAGCGGAATCATTGAAACCACTGCAGAAGCACAAATAGTTTCAGGATATTTTGAGAATGAATTTTGTAAGTTAGCAACTGCAAGTTGAAGCGTAACCATCATTTTATTACCAGTTAAATAAAGCATTGGTCCAACATAATCGTTATAACCACCAACAAAACCAAAAATAAATTGAGCCACGAAAGCCGGTATAGCAAGTGGAATCATTATAGAGAAATAAATGCCAAATACTGACTTACCGTCAATTCTTGCCGCTTCTAAAATTTCATTATTTATTCCCTCAAAATAAGTGCGAAGGAAGAAAATTAAGGATGCACTACCAAACATACCGGGTATAATTAATGGTAGCGGAGTATCGTTCCAGCCTAAAATTGAGTTGTAGAATAAATATGATACTACTTGCATTGAGCCAAGAGGAATCATCATCGTAGCCATTTCAATAGCAAATAAAATATGCTTGCCAGGTAGTTTAATTTTAGCATAAACGTATGCTGCAAGACCAGAAACGAATAAACCAACTACAGTTGGTAAACAAGTAATCCAAAGTGTGTTTATAAAACCAACTGCCATTGAAGGAATACCTACTTCATAATACATAACGTCGAATTCAATTAAGTTTTTAAAGCCTTGTAACGAAAATGTTTCAGGCCACCAAATAAACTTTAAAGCCGAGTCGAGTTCTGCGTGATCGGTAAATGCCGATATTACGATTGTATAAAAAGGAACCATTAAAAATAGTGAGTATATGATTAGAGTTAAATATATAAAAATACGACCCAAACGAATACTCTTTTTACGCTTATTTTGTGGTAAAGCGTTATTTGTAATTACGTTTTCCATCAGTATTCTAACTCCTTATCTCTCTTTTTCATTACGATAACCGATAAAGTCATCGTTATTAAGAATAAGAACCAACTCACAACGCTAGCAAGTTCCATTTCCATTCTTTGAGTACCTAAAATGTAAGAATAATAAAGCATAGTTAATCCCATATCTTCATAGCCTGCAGTTTGCGTCCACGAAATAGGAGCCATTAAGGTTGCTTTATCAAATGTTGTAAAGCCCGCTAATACGCCTGTAAACAATAAATAGAATGTTGTTGGCGCAATAGAAGGTATGGTTATGTTCCAAAATTGTTCAAACGAATTTGCTCCGTCGATTTCACTCGCTTCGTAAAGCGCAGGATTTACTGCATCGAGAGCCGCTTTAAACATAACTATACCATAACCTGGTGCTTGCCAAATGATTGAGGTAATAATAGCCCAAGTTAAAGTAGCTGGATTATCAGTATTATTAAGCCAATCGATTTTTGTTCCAAGTAATGCATTTAAAAGCCCGTGATTTCCGTCGAAAACCCATTTCCACATAATTGCAACCGCAACGCTTGAGCAAATGTAAGGCACGAAATATAGTACTTGGAAGAAACCACGCCCACGTGGCTTCTTCGCAAGTAAAACACTAATTACAAGAGCAATGGCTAGCGTAACTAATTGAGTTGAAGCTATCCAAAGCGTAATCCATATAGATTTCCAAAACCTATCATCGCTAAAAACTGTTGTAAAGTTTGCAAAATTATTCCAAGTCATCGTTGAGATATCAAAGCCTTCAATATTCGAAAACAATAGTCCAAACGATAATGCTACTGGGAATCCGTTAAAAACCACGTATCCTATAATGGGGATTAAAACTACCACTAAGGCAAAAACAGTTTCTTTAGTCCAAACGTGTTTTTTCTTAAAATTTGGAGTAGTTGATATATTAACCCCTTCAATTGTAGAATCGAGTTTTTTACTCATTTATTATCTCCTATAAACTCTTAAGCCCATGTTTGCAAGAGCGCTGTCTGCTTGAGCTACCTTATTTTGGAAGAATTTAGTTAAAGTCATTTCGCCCTTACGAACGTTTGTGTTTAATTGGCTAGACCAAGCAGTTACCCAAGAACCTTCGTCAAAGTAAGCCCAGTCACCCATATCAGCGCCTTCGTTTGCATAAACTGCAGCCCAAACGTTTTTAACTACTCTGTCGCTTGAATTTAAGAAATCAGCGCTATAAGCAATAGTAGTTTGGTTAGGGATAATTTCGTTACCCTTTGCAATTAAAGCTTGACCTTCAGGGCCAGCAAGCCAAGAAGCAAACTTGAATGATGCTTCGTATTCGCTTGGATCAGAGTTCTTTGCAATTGATAAGCTGTAGTTTAATGAATAAGTTGCAGCGCGACCTACGATTGCAGTGCCGTTAACTGTTTCTAATTCACCAGTGTAAACCTTGCCGTTATAAGTTTCGCCGATAACCTTAACTTGAATGTTTTCAAAGTCGTTACCTTCAACTAAAGTGCCGTCTTTATATAATCTGTATTGTTGTTCTGGAGCGATATCAAATTTACCCTTTACGTTTGCTTGTGCGTAAATAGGAGCACTTGAATATCTGTAAGCAACGAATGGGCTTGTACCTGCTTTGAAGTATGCGTCAACTGAAGCTGTGTTATCTGGTGCTAAGCCGTAACCTTTAATAGCGTTACCTTCGTCATCAATATCAGTAGTTTTGTTTGTTGCAACACCTAAACGGTTAAATTCAAGGAATGCTTCGTAAGTTGATGGTAAAGCATAGAAATTATCGTTAAGTTCTGTAGGGTTTGCATGTAAATATTGTTTATCTTCATAGCTTAAAACTTCACCCGCTTGGTATGCAGTTCCGTTTACAGTTACGTTTGCAACTGCTAAGAAGTTAGCTGTTTTATCGTTTAAAGTAAATACGTATTCACCTTTTGCTTCATCCCAACCAACACAGTCGCCACCAACTGACCAACCGTATTCAAACCAGTATTCAGAGAAGTAAGCGTAAGTGCAGCCAGTTTCTTTTTGCATGTGCTTCATAAGGTATCTAAATTCTTCCCAGTTCATAGGAATTTTGTTGTTAAATACTTTATAAACTGTTTGACCTGCATTGTTTGTGCTTGCAGTTAAACCTGCTGTAGGAGCAACCTTGTATTCTGCATAGCCGTGAGGTTGATAACCTGTTCCTGCAAGATCACTTTCAGCAATAGAAATAACGTTAATACCTTCTTCTGCTAACATTTCAGTGTTGTAATATAAAACGCTTGGAATACCACCGTTAGGTAAACCTAAAACACTTGTACCCTTACCTGCAGTTTTCTTATTTAAAGTGGGATCTACGCTTAAGTTGTAAGAATAACGGTTAATCATAAGTTCAGGAATAGAATCCCATTGTATAGCTGCTTTAACGTCATTAGTTAAATAACTATCTAAATTTAAGAAATATCCTAAAGAAGCGTATGCTTTAAAATCAGCGTCGCCAACGCAAACTACGTTAGGAGTTTGAGCCGAAGCTGAAGAAATTTGTTGACCAATATTACCTGATGGTACGTCGTAAGCAGCGTTAACGTAAACACCGTCTATTTTACCTTGACCATCGTTATAAGCTTTTATAGCTTGAATATAAGGAATCTTTGCATCAACAGGAACGTTAGCTCTAAATTCAATCTTAATGCGATCATTTCCACCGCCATTACCTTGATTGCCGCCACCTGTACAAGCGGTTACCGTAAACGCCATAATAAGCGTCATTGCCGTTACTAAAAATTTAGTAAATTTGCCTTTCATTTTTTGTCCTCCTATGGGATATTTTTTTCATTTTTCTTCTTTATATAATAAGGAATAAGCGTTTTTTACGCCTTCCATTATTAACTTTTAATCATACCTAAACGGTTATAAATATAAATAGGAACACAGCCCCAAGCGTGGCATAAACTTCCTGCGCCAAGTTGATCGGGCTTACCTTTTATAGTTTCCCAAACGCTAGTTGCATCGCCATCAAACATAATTTTAAAATCTTTATGAATTTCATCTAAAACACTTTGCTTATGTTTTTGAGTATCTATATCTAGTAGCACTCTATACTTAAAGATTTTATTGCTTAGTGAGCATGCAATAAGCTCGCCATTTGCTAGCTTTTTAGCAATTTCCTTTTCTTTTCCATCGCAAGGAATTTTCGCAAGAAGAGCAAGCGAGTTTGCAAGTTCGGTGTAATCGTTACCATTTCCCGTGGTTGAGAAAAGACCTTCTTCTTTTATAAAGAACTTTTCATAAGCCTTTTCGCGAACACCGTTAGCAATTAAACCGTATGGGTTTGTTTTGTTAACAGTTTTGCAAATATAATCAAAGGCATCTAATGCAAGTATAAGTAAACTATTTATTAAAAGGTCGGGAATAGGCTCGTCAATCACCATAATTCCACCTTCAGAGTGTGGCGACCAATCGTAGAAATTCCAATGTTGTTTTTCTTCAAATTTGCAAGCCAATCCACCCTCTCTTATTTGTTTTAAGAAAACGTTTAACAAGCTATCAATTTTTTCATAAACTTCGCCGATAATAGTAATATCGCCCGTGTATTCAACGTATTCTTTAACGGCTAATATATAGTGAAGTGAAAATGATGGAATAGTTAAATCCATTGAACATGGGAAGCAAATTGATAAAAGCTCATCTGGTCTTTTATCCTTTGAAATAAGTAGCAAGTTCGACTTAGCGTATTCTGCGTTACCATTTTCATAAGCGTAATAACCAAACAACATTTGATTTCTTGAGTCAAAAGCATAAAGGCATTGTTCACGCCAAGGACAGTCAACGTATCTTTCCATCATGCAAAGTTGCATAGTTCTTAAGCATATATCGTAAATTCTTTGATCGAATTCATTTTCTAAAACTGCCCTTTTTTCTATAACGGGATAAACTTGTGGAATTACGCCTGCGTATTTAAGTTCAATAGGTTGATCACATTCAACTTCTAAATATCTACAACCCAGCCTAAACATGTAATTGATATATTCATTTTCTCCTACTTTTGCAATATAATCAAAGCTAAAATCTCTTGCGCCTATAATGCGTTCAACTCGCCCAGCGTTTAAGCTTTCGCCCCAAGAAAATATAATCTTTTGCTCGAGATTACTGTAAAGCTCTAAGCAAGGAATACCAACCGTTTGCCTACCAAGATCGATTACAAAACGCTTGTTTTGCTCGTTTGATAAAATCTTAATATTGCATTTTTCACAAAGTTTTAGCTTTTGATTTGCTCGTGGGTAAAACTTGCAATTTTTTTGCACCACGTCCGCGTTTTTAAAGCCCAAACCAACGCCCGTTATCCAATCATCTTCTTTTGAAGCGTCGTAAGCAAACCCGTACCCAAATTGAAAGGTAACCTTTTTCTTTCTTCCGCTTTGGTAAGCAAGGCTCATACGAACTTTAGTATTGTTATCGCTTGAGCAAAGCAGTTCGTCACCAGATATAACTTCAAAAATTAAACCCGGATCGGCAACTATATTCTTTTGAGAAACAACACCGAAGTGCCATACTAAAATAGCAATTAAATTCTCGCCCTTTTTTAAATAAGGTGTAATATCAACGTGGTCGTATATCTTATAATGTTCAAAATCAGGATATTGGTTACTTTCAACGAATTTACCGTTTACGAATAAGGTATAATCACTATCGCAAGAAAGATTGCACACACACTTTCCACCGTCGTAATCAAATTCCTTTATGAATTCACAGTAGGTGTCTGCGCCAACTACTTGGTTATCCCATATCCAATTGCTTTTTTGAAAAACGTTCATTTATCTCGTTACCACCTTTAAAATTTCAAATTCATATCATTAATTTTACTATTTCAAAATCTTTCCTTAATTCTTTTGAACTTATTTTTAATTTGAACTTTTATAAAAGATCAATTAAACTTTTATCTTCGCTAACTGCTGATAAAATTTGTTCACAAAGTATTAAGCAACGTGGTAGGTGGTAAGGGCCTTTCCAAAGCGACCCCTTTTGAGTATGTGATACGCTACCGTCTCTGTGTAAATATCCATACCATTCGCCATATTCTTTATCAGGGAAATGAGAGAAAATATAATCGTGTAATTTATCGTACCACTTTTCATACTTGCTATCGCCCGTTAAAAAGTGAGCGGTTAAGGTAGCAATTAAACATTCGTTATGAACCCACCAAAGCTTCATATCGTGTTCAAGCTGTTCGCAAGGGCGATTATACACGTCACGGAAATAATAAACACCGCCAAATTGCTCATCCCAGCCTATATCAAGCGACCAATCAAGCATATTTAACGCCTTTTGCAATAAATCTTTATCACCCGTTAAATTTGCATAGTTCATTAAAAACCAAGAGTTTTCAATGGTATGCCCCGGATTTATAGTTCTGCCAGTGGGATTATTTAAAATACTTCCGTCAAGATTAACGTTTTCTAAAACGCATTTTAAATCTTCTTTGTAGTGAAGATTAATCATATCGGCAATTACGTCTTTTATAATAATGTCGTATTTTTGTTTGTTACCGCTAATTCTGCGTAAGGTTTGCGCCGAACTTACTAACACCATTGGATACGCGTTAGAGTGTAAATTTCTTACTTCAGCGTTTTCCTTCGGTGTGATTTTAAAGGGATCGCTGCTTGCATCTTTGTATATTGAATACATTAAATCAAAATACTTTTCTGCTAATGCAAGGTACTCTGGTTTTTTTCTTAATAAATAATATTCAGCAAACCCAACAACAAGGAAGCTTTCTGAATAGAAATAACGACGCTTTCTTAAAGATTTGCCATCTTTAGTAACGGTAAAATACATTCTGCCATCAGATTCATCTATACAATATTTTTTTATGAATTCCGCGCCTAAATCTGCAGCCTTTGCCCATTCTTCCCTTTCACCGTAAATATTGCAAAGTTTTGAAAAAGTCCAAAGACATCTACCCTGAAACCAAACGCTTTTATCATCGTTATAAGATTTTCCTTCCCTATCAACACTGGTAATAAAACCGCCGCAATCCTTATCAATAAGATCTGATTTAATCCAATAAGGCATGACGTTATTCATTAAATGGTCGTAATAAAAATCTCTCAACTCGTTAATTCTTTCTTTTTTCATATTTGCACACTACTTATTTTTCTTTTCGTAATAATTACGATATAAGGTATTCAAATTTCTTGCCGACGGAAAAATTGATTGAGGACTTAAGAAATGTGAAAACTCGAACGTTAAGCATTTTTCAACGTATTCTTCAGCAATTTCAATCTTTTTTCTTAAAATATCAAAGGAAATGGGGAAAAACATTTTTCTTGGATCTCTTTCAAACGTTTCCACGTTCGCCCAAAGCTTAATATCATATTTTTCACAAACCTTTTTCATTTCAGCAAGGTAATTACCATATTCTTTTAAAGAAGCTGTTCCATCTTGAAAAGCGCAATAGTCAATATATTGTCCGCAACGACTCCAGATATTATCCCATTCTCTTGCTTGACGCTCTGGCGTAAATGATGAATAAGAACTTAACGCCGTTTTAAAATACGGGCTTATTAAAATCTTTTTATCGGGCGCTTTTTCTTTACAAAGTTTACCAAGTGCACCCATAGTTTCAGCAATATTATAACTGTTTTCTGCCGTTTCGTGCGGTATGTACCAGCCCTTAAAAGATGGAATATGCCCGTAACGCTCTAACACTTCGTCAACGAACAACTTATTTTTTTCAAGCTCAACTTCAAAATCGCCATCGCCCCAACATAAGTCGGTAATGTATAATCCCAAAAATACGTTCATATTACGTTTAGTGGCTTCGGTGAATATTAAACCCGCAAAATCTTCATCTTCCTTTTTTAAAGTGGGAAACACTTTTGAAGGAAACAAACATTTATCGTAAAATGCACCGCGCATTAAAACAACGGTGTCAATACCAACTTCTTTCATATTATCAAGATCAGCAATCCATTGGTCATCCGTCCAGTTTGAAGATGGAATATCATAAGTGATTTCATCAATAAAAGTTGCGGTAATAGGATATTTATTTTTCATAAATCTCAACCCCCATTTGTGTTGTAAAAATTTTGTTTATAATTCATAACGCTATTTCCTAGTAATCATAGAAACCCTAATTATAGCTTAGTCACAGGTATAGTTTAACATAGTGAAATAAATATGTCTTGCGAAATTTTCTTTAAAATTTGTTATTTTTTTGCAAAACTCTTATAAATGCAATAAAAGTTTTGTTCTTTTTTGCTTGACAAGGCAATTTATAGCCGTTATAATTAAATTATTATGAAACAAATTCCAAAGCCACAATTTGCATCACCATCAAAACGAACAATGAAGCCGGTTGCAAGCTATCAAATAGCTGCGCCTTTTAAAAATATATCTGCTATGTTTAACTGGGTAAATGCATATTATCCCGTTGACCATACTCATACCCACTACGAATTTTTGGTTATTTTAAGCGGAAAGACTAAGCACGTGCTCAATGATACCACAACTATTATGAGCCGTGGCGACGCATGCCTACTTCGCCCAAGCGATAAGCATAGGCTCGATCCCGTACACCCTTCAACCGACTTTCAACACCTTACCTTCGCTATGGATAAGGATTTGTTTGAAAAGTTACTTTCGTACTATCAATCGTATGAAGATTTAGCCATCACCACTAGCGCGTGTTATTTCTTTTTAAGCGATAACTTTATCGAGCAACTTACCGAAAAATTGCTTATTGTTCAAAACCTTGAAAAAACAAAATATGAAAAAAACGCAGTTTTATTATGCAACTCTTTGCTTTTAAACTATTTAGAATACACCCTAAACTACGAGCCTACCTATCCCGATTGGTTAAAGAAGTTTTTACATGAACTGCGCTCCCCCACAAATTTTAATAAAAGCCTTGAAGAACTTGCCGCAAGCACGCCATATTCTCATTCAGCTTTAACCAGAGTTTTTAAACAATACATGAACGTTTCAATCATTAAATATCTTACGCAAATAAAAATGACCGCAGCAAAGCGTTTACTACGAACGACTAATTTATCAATGCTTGAAATTTCTTTAGAATTAGGTTACGACAGTTTAAGCACCTTTAATCACAATTTTAAAAATGCATTTGGGCTAACCCCAACCGAATATAAGAAAGCATATTCAAAAACAAGCACAACCAACGAGCATTCTCAACACAAATTAAATGAATCTTAATCACTGTTTAAATAGCAGTTGTTTTGCGCTAAAAACTTCAATTTAAAAGCCACGCCAATTTTGAACAGTCAATTCTTTTAACTCTATACCCATAAAAACATATTAATATTTCAACCGCACTTTAATAACACAATTAAGCCAAATATTTTTATTTTGCTTGTTTTTACCGTTGCTTTATAAAAAAACATCAGCCCTTTATAAGTATAGGCATTATTTATGTTTAAAATTTATTTTTTTTATATAAAAGTAGCCCTATAGGTCGATTATTGAGTATTTCGAATAAAAAAACAACAATAAAAAACTTATTTAATCGCACCTAAAAAACTGTAAATTAAAAAAAATTTTAAAGTTTTTCCAAAAAGGGCTTGAAAATGGCTTACAAAAAAATTCAAACGCGTTATAATGTGATTAACAATTTAAAAAAACGATGTGTTCAAGACAAGAAATTTTTACAATTTTACGTTTAAAAAGCCTTATTTTATCTGCAATTTTAACTGCATAAAAAATTCAAAAAAAAGCCCCGCTCCACTCTTGCGTTGAGATGATGGGTTTAATCGGTATGGGTAACAACCCAATGGTTGGTGCTTCAGTTGCCGTTTCAGTCGCTATCGAAGAAGCTAGCAAGTAATTCAATTAAAACTTAACTAAAAACACAAAAAGTCTTGCTATAACACGATTAGCAAGACTTTTTTATTTATGTAAACGCATATTTTATTTTGATATGATTTGTGATTTATCCGTGTAAAATTCTTATTTTTCCAAAATCCCCATAAAAAAAAATATACACATCATTTTTCGGTTTTACCTATGATGTGTATATTTTTTTGTGGTTTTAAGAGAATTTAATTTTTTCATTGTCATCAAGATGACCAAATATCTCATCTATATCAATATTATCATAATCATCTTCATCCGAAACATCATCAAAATCATTATCAATCTCAACGTTTTCATATTGTTCATTTTTACCCTTTATTTTTTTGAATCAACATTATTGAAAGAATAATATTCATTATTGACTAAGGCAAACCACAAATCTTCCATGCTTTCTTCCATACCCAACCCATATTGAAGCAATGCTAAATTTTCATCCGAGGATAAAACTTCATTTAAACACAAAAAAACCTTACAAGGAAAATCCTCCCCATAAACAAATTCTTCAAAATGTTCATCATCTATTTCTTCATATCTTATTTCTATTTGACTAGCTAGATAATCTAAAATATCACAAAAAACTTCTTTTATATCTGAATAACATATATTGGCGAAATCAACAAAACCGTTTCGTCTATTTCTTGTATAAGATGAAGCAATAAATATTAATTTTAAAATAAAAATCAACTTCAAAATTAATTTATCTTCTTCGGTTTTGACTTGTAAAATATAATCTTTTAAGCAGAGAAATGGTGCTTTCATTATAGAAAAAGCTTTCCTATTACTAAAAGTATCCCCGACAGCAACTAAAATTTGATGAAAAAAACCTTCTGTTAAATCATCATCTATTTTCATTAAGTAATGTGAAATAATAAAATCATTATTACTTTCAATTTCATATTTTTTCAACAATTTTCTTATTGTCATACCATCCATTTTCTTGTTTCTCCTTATTAATTATTCACATCTCTCACAAAACAACGGCCTTAAATTTAAAAATGACTAAATCTTATAATTTAAAACCGCTATCACTTAATTATACAAAAAAGGAGTTCCTTTTTCCTTTTTTTTAAAATGAATTTTTCCACATACAATCATTTATAATTTTCAATAAGGAGTGGTTATTTTAAAAAAGTGTCGATATAGTTCGATTATCAGCACTTTTAGAAATATAATAACAAAATAAAAAGTTGATAAAATTAATCATCTTTCAATCAATTTTTATCAACTTTTTCATATTCTTATTAATTTGTTCAAATAGTATTATTCGGTTACTTCAGGCTACTTATCTCAATCAATTTCAGGAATACGGTCGGTATAATCAGTAGGGATTTCAATCTCGTAAGGAGTTTGGAATGCTGTGCATATAAAAGCAACGTTTGCAGAGCCAGCCTCTCCTGCTTGACCGCTAAACTTCCACTCAAGGCAAATACCTGTTTGTTGATCTATGCTAAGAGAATAATCAATGCCGTAATCCATAACGCCAAGCGAGAAGGAATATTTGTCGCACTCTCTACCTGCAACTACGGCTGAGGTTTTTTCCATTGGAATGCTAGCATGTTTTGAATACATTGTAAGGTAACCAAACAAGGTATTAGAATACTGATCGCAACGTTCTTTAACGTCTTCAAGTGAATAGCCGGTTTCGCTGTAAATAAGCGTTTCCCTTATCCAGCCTTCGCCTTCAACCTTTGTGTAAATGTAAGCCTTTTCGGCATCTCTGGTATCGATTAAAACTTCCTCGCCCTCATTACTGATATAGAAAAGACCGCCTTTTTGCGCATAAACAATCTTTTCTGCAGTAGCCTCGTCTACTTCCCCTGTGCCTTCAAAAGAAACGGCAAGCTCTAGCATTATGCCATCGTTTTCAGCAAGTGCTTCTACGTTGCCCTTTACCTTAGAGGCATCGTGTTCAATAGGCTCGCCATTGAAAAGACCACTAAGGTCACACGCAACAAGTGAGCAAATTGTTACAATTGATAATAAAATTGCAAATAGTTTTTTCATGTTAAACCTCCTACTTTTTATATTTTTATATGGGATTATATTATACCACCTAAATGCACACATGTCAATATCTACGTTAAAAATTTTTTTTATCACGCCTTAAAAAATTAAATCGCTTACAAATAAATAAAAACGCGTTACTGTGCAATTAACAATTCTATTTTCTTTTTATCAAAAAAGTGCCGATATAAGTCGATTATCAGCACTTTCATATTATCAAAGCATCCAGGATCTTCAATATTGTAAGATTTTTGAACTGTTATATATGAAAGTTTTTATTATACCATAAAAGGTGCGAACTGCCAAAAATTGTTTAATAGTTAAACTTTTTATTAGTCTTTTTTAAGTTCGTCTAGAATTTGCATTAAAAGTTTGTCGGTAGAGCTTGGTTCAGCTGGGGCTGGTGGTGGGGGTGCAACCGTCTTTTTAGGAAGATTTGCAGGATCACGTTTTTCCATTCTTTGCATCCACTTTTGTTCAATAGCGTTTAAAGCTTCGTCATTATCAAGTTTCTTTTGAATATTTTCTTTAGTTGTTGCGTTAAAATCAAGAGTTTTTTGAATTTTAGCAACCACTTTAACAAATAAAAATACGGTAATTGCAATTAATAAAAAGTTAATAATTGCTTGAATAAACGCGCCATAATTTAACGTTAACGCAGGGGTTACAACTACTTCGCCTAATTCATCTAAAACTTCGGGTTTTAAAACAATTTTAAGGTCGGTTAAATCAGTTCCGCCGGTAATAAGCGAAATAACTGGGGTAATAACGTCTTTAACTAAGCTGTTAACGATTGAAGAGAAAGCAGAACCTATGATAACACCGACAGCCATATCCAAAACGTTGCCTTTAGAAATGAATTTTTTAAATTCAGCAAATAGTTTTTTCATTTTTTTCTCCTTAGTTGATAAAGTTTAATATTTCACTCGGAGCGTTTACAAATTGCATTGCTCCGTGCTCTTTTAAAATTTCTTTTGTTCTAAAACCCCATAAAACGCCCACAAAATCTACATTGGCGTTTAAAGCGGTTTGAGCATCCGTTTCGCCATCGCCAACAAAAACACATTCTTCATTTTTTAAGTTAAAGTGTTTTAAAATTTGGTAAACACCGTTAGGATTAGGCTTTAACGGAGCGTTTGGTTTTTGCCCTAAAACGTAGTCAAATGGGCAAGTGGTAAAAAATTCACCACATAAAAGCTCTGTTGCTTGGTGCGGTTTATTAGAAAACACGGCGGTTTTTATACCGCTTTTTTTAAGTTTTTTTAATAAGGTTTTTATTTGAACGTATGGCTTTATTAAATGCGTGGGATATTTTTTCATCATACCCATAAAGGTATTAAAAACATCATCTACCCTTTCATCATCACCCACCGCGCGCTCTATCAGTTTTTTTGCGCCGTTGCCCACAAACGCCACCGTTTGCTTAAGAGTAATTAGTGGCTTGCCGTACTCTTTTAGCGCTTGGTTTACGCAAAACTGCAAATTTTTCGCTGTGTTTAAAAGCGTTCCGTCTAAATCAAAAATTACAAGTTTAGTTTTCATAAAGTTAATATATAAGTCGATTAATTAACCGATTTTTGTTTATTTATATTTTTATGTAATAATTATATAACATACACACAAATAAGTCAATATAAACAATAAAAAAAATTCACATTTTAAGTGTTTTTAAAAATAGGTTTGTAATAAAACATTAAAAGCCCTTAAACTATTTTTATTAAATTATTTTTTGTGTGTTGACAGTTAAAATTAAATGTGCTATAATAACCTTACACTTTACTTTTAAGGAGATTTTTTATGCTAAACGAATACAATTCAATTATTTGCGGTTGTTGTGGAAGAAGGGTTGCAGAATCTGCGTGGACTTGCCCAAGTTGCGGTCACGACGTGCGCTCGTTAAAGAGCAATGGTTGTTCTTGCAGTAACTGTGACGGATACTTAACTTGCGACAAAGAATACGGACCTGCCGGCTATCCATGCCTTGCTTGGGAAGAACGTTACGACGACTAATTTTCTTGCTTAAAAGCAGTTAAAATTAACTTATTATTTTTATCAAACTACCGATTTACCGCCTTATAGGCTTATATTTTACTTTAAAGGAGACTTATTATGCTTAACGAATATAACTCAATTATTTGCGGTTGTTGTGGAAGAAGAGTAGCAGAATCTGCGTGGACTTGCCCAAATTGCGGTCACGATGTGCGCTCATTAAAGAGCAATGGTTGTTCTTGCAGTAACTGTGACGGTTATAGCACTTGCGACAAAGAGTACGGCCCGGCCGGTTATCCATGCCTTGCTTGGTCGGAAAATATTGACTAATGCGCTTATTGCTACCTATTTTAGCAATCGCACTAAAAAACACTTAAAATCAAACTTAAAAGGCTTGCGCTTTAACTAAAGCACAAGCCTTTTTGTTTTTATAAAGATTATATAATTTTAATCAAGCGAATATGTAGAAACGTAAGTTTTAGTTCCCGAAATATAACTGTAAGCGCTGTTAAGTGCTATCATTTGTTCCCAAGTTGACTTACCTGTGAAATATACCGTTGTTATTGAAGAAGGATAAAAGGCGGTGCTACTTAATTCTTCAATTTGGCTATGAATATAAAGCGTTTTTAAAGTTGAAGTAAAAAATGCTTGAGATTCAATATATCTCGTAGCGAAAGGTATTTTAACCGAAGTTAACCCAGTTGATTTAAACGCATAGTACTCAATATGTATTAAGCTACTTGGCAAATCAATACTTTCAAGCGCGCATTTTATTGAGTTATGATTTTTATTTACAAATTGTAAAAATTCTAATTCAAATTATATTAAATGCTTAACCAAATAACCGGAACAACGCCAACGTCGGCGTAGTTAGATTCCGTCGAACCTACCATTGCCACAGTCATGTCACCATCGATAAGTAACGAAGATCTTCCCTGATTATTATGATCATAATAATGTGGAGTACGCAACCACCACGCATTGTTGTGATTATTATGTAATGAAAAACCTTGTGCTAAACTATATTGAGAAGCACTCTTAATAAAGTTTGCGCCTGCTTCTATATACGCCTCTGCTTCAACACGGCTTAATAAAAATACTTTATCTTGTGTGTTATTACAAACGAAATCATTGCTTGTGTCACCCGTACTTGCAAGGCTATTATCTACAGCGCTAAGTAAAATGCTACCTCGTTGTGACGTACTAAACGCGCTGTTATAAAAATTATTGTTCAACCACTCTCTTAAGTCACTTCTTTCGTAGTTATTAGGCCATATAGCAACGTCTTCACTTCTTAAGGCAGAACTTTTGTAAAAATATTGTGAATCAAGAATTAACTCGCTTATTAAAAGTACTTTATCCGATCTATCTTCTAAAATGTTCCACCTAATAAGATCAAATTTAAACCAATAAACGGTTTGAGAATAATAACCGTTACTACCTTGATTGCTACTATTTAAACCAACGTTGTTTTGTAAATGACGATATTGAATAAAATATACTGCTCTGTAAGTGTCAATTCCAACCTTAACGTCTTTATACCACATAAATGGTTCGTCAATAATATAAATGGCACCGTAATTATTTTTACTACGACGATAACCGTAATCAATCCAATCGGCACTTTCTTCAACCGTTGGTAAAGTACCAGCCATTTGATTTAACGTTGCAATCAAATCTTCATTGGTTACCTTTAATTGAGGATAATATCCAAAATAAATGTAATCTTCGTATCTAACATAATCATCAACTAATTTGTGAGTATAAGTTACTATTTTTGCTCTGGTTCCACTTGGTGACCCCGATTTATTCCCACATTTAGTAAGTAAGGTAATAGTGTTTCCAACAACGATTTCTTCGGTAATACCAACTTTAGTGTATATGCCTTCCTTATACTCAATTCCTGCAATAGAAGCGATGTCGCCACTTTCATCTTTAATATAGAAGGTCGATTTTGATAAATCAACGTGAACTATGCTTCCCGAAATGCGATATTTTAATGAAGAATACTTGTCCGACGCAAAAGTTACGCCATATTCGTTAAACTGCGCTAAAGTTAATGAATCGCTCATTCCACATTCGCCACACTCGCCGTTTTCAAAGGTATGCTCGCTTTCAACAACCTCTCCACATTTGCTACACGTCACTTCATGACATTCTAAATTATAAGTAGCCGAGCCATAACTATGGCCAAGGGCTTCGCCCTCGATTTCTCCACAAGTTGAACAAGTTTTAGGCAAAGTGCAAGTTGCATCTACCCAAGAGTGTCCGTTTGCGCTCCCTTCAGTTGCTCCACAAGTTGAACAAGTTTTAGGCAAAGTGCAAGTTGCGTTTTTCCAAGAGTGTCCGTTTGCGCTACCTTCGGTTTCTCCACAAGTTGAACAAGTTTTAGGCAAAGTGCAAGTTGCATCTTCCCAAGAGTGTCCGTTTGCCTTGCCCTCTGTTGCTCCACAAGTCGAACAAGTTTTAGGAGTCGTGCAGGTTGCGTTTTTCCAAGAGTGTCCGTTTGCCTTGCCCTCTGTTGCTCCACAAGTCGAACAAGTTTTAGGAGTCGTGCAGGTTGCGTTTTGCCAAGTATGAGTGTGTGAACTTAACTCGATAAGCCAAGCGTCCTTTGCTTGAGGACCGTTATAGTTTCCACACACCGTTAAAAGAGTAACGGTGTCGCCAACGGCAGGTTTAACGCTCATCGCGTCGTATCTAACGCTTCCGTCTGCGCTATATAATCCGTAAACGTAAACGATTTCGCCACTTTCATCTTTAATATAACAGTTACCCCATTCAGCGCTTGCGATTGAAGTAACAACGCCCGTTATACGATATTTTAAGGCAGACGTAGTGTTGTGAGCAAAAGTGTTTGCGTATTCGTTGAACTGCGCTAACGTTATAAGGTTACTCATTTCACAAACTTCGCACTCGCCGTTTACAAAGTTATGCTCTCTCTGTTGAGAACTACCACACTTACTACAAGATAAGGTATGCTTTGCTAAATCGTAAGTATAATCTCCGTAAGCGTGACCAAGAGCGTTGCCTTCGGTTGCCCCACAACCCGAACAAGTTTTAGGAGTCGTACAGGTTGCGTTTTGCCAAGTATGAGTGTGAGATTCATCATCCTTTGCGCCACAAACAGAACAACTACCTTCAATAAAGTTATGACCAAGTGCGTTGCCTTCAGTTTCCCCACAAGTCGAACAAGTTTTAGGGGCGCTACAAGTTGCGTTTACCCAAGAGTGCCCGATTGCTTTGCCTTCAGTTGCCCCACAAGTCGAACAAGTTTTAGGAGTCGTACAGGTGGCATCTTGCCAACTATGTTCGCAAGGTTTCTCACCACTATCAACTACTACGTAACCAAGTTCTTCATAAATATATTGGAACGTCCAAATATTTTCAGCTGTATAGTAACGGTAAATTACACCTTCAATGGTAATTTTTTTGCCGTTTAAGGCGTTAAACTTGTTAACGCTATCATCAAGGCTGTTTGCAAAATGTAAAGAATAGTGGTGTAACCCAACCATTCTATTACCTTCATCATCTAACAAATAATATGCAAATTTACTATCTCCAACCGATACAGTACCCGTTAGTGTTACCAAGTTTCCGTGGAATGATTTTGATTTGTCTGCACTTTCAGAAGTTGTAAGTAAATTTTGTGCGGTTAAAGTTACAGCAGGTTTTACGGTAGGCTTGCTTCCGCTTGCATCTTCAACAATAATGCCGGTATCTTTAATTTGACGTGTATATTCGGGATAACTTGCGCTAGTACCCTTATAAACGAAACCCGTGCCCTTAACTTTTACGTGCGCCCCTTTGGTTAATTTAGCGTGTTTTGCACGAACGTAAATTATTCCAGTCGAGTCGCCCACGTGAGCGTATCCCATCGAGTCAAACCCAACAACAACCCCCTCAAACTCAACCTCAACACCGTTTGGGCTATTATCAATTGCGCTTTTTACTTGCGCAACAGTTAACAACTCATCCGTTGGTTGATCATCATTATTACCACTATCACTTGAAGTGTCACTACTGTTACTTATAGGTGGATTTATCACGCTACTATTTTGTGAATTTTCATTACCACCGTTACCGCTATCGGTTTTGCCACAAGCAATAAATAGCGATAAAGAAACCATCATAATGATAGTTAAAAGTGCTATTAAAAACTTTCTCATTACTATCTCTCCTTTAAAGGTTTTTGTGTAATAAAGTCGCGTACGTAAGTTTATTTATTCAACCGATTCTTTTATCGGATTAGTATTATTATAATACTAAACTATATAATAGTCAAGTGATTTTCAAAACTTAAGCAAAGTATACACTTTTAAAAGCCAAACACATATTAAAATAGGCTCTTAAAATAAAAAAGTGATGTTTTTAGTAAAACACCACTGTTGAAATTGATTTTATTACAATATTACAAACAACGGTTGATTTTAAACTATGTTTGAATGTTGGAAATAAAAGCGAGCAATTTTGCCCCTATGCGAAAGTCGAAAGGTATTGATTTATAGCAAGAAGATCCTTCGATTGCGCTATTGCTTCACTCAGGATGACTATGAAAGTCATTTTATTCTTCCGAAACGTTTCATAACGTCAAGACGAACGTTTTGTGCTTCGGTTGCAAGTAAATCTAACTTTTTGTAATCGCTAACAAGTTTTAAATACCTTTCTTCTAAACCTTGTTGCCATTTTTCGCCTTGCAAATATATAAACGATGCATAGCCCTTATGCACCCAGTAATTTCGTATATCTTTAATTTCATACAATAGCTCGTAATCGCGCACGCTAAAATATGGGTTAACACTACAAATATCAAGTTCTTCAAGTTCGGCAAGAACTGGGCCTAACGCTTTATGCCTAACTTCTTCCAAATTGCGCTCAAAGTTGCCTTTTTGCATTCCTGCATACATAAGTTTAATATCCATTTCAATGCACTGACAAAGCATTATCGTTTCGCCAACAAGGGCGTGAAAATCTTTTATAGTTATCATTTTTACCTTAAATAATTATGTTCTTTTAGTTAAAAGTGCGTCTATAGGGCGATTATCGCCACTTTTAATATTTTTTATCACCTAAAAAACTTGGTTCTTTCTTATAAACTTTTTTATAAATTTCGCTTGCAACAAAAACAAATTTTTGTTCATCAAGGGCTATATTTTTACTCATAATTTTTAGTTCTATTTCGGGATAACGTTTGCCGTAAGATGGTTGAACGTAATAATAATCGTTTAAATAAAAATTGTTTTTTAAATAAAAATCAATGCGTTTTTGTTGGATTTCACTATTTGCAGGCTCTACTTCCAAACAAATAATCTCGCTAAACGTTTCGCTTAAAAGGCTTAAAATTTTACTGCCAACGCCCTTGTTCCTATGTTTTTTATCAACCGCCAAATGCTCGATAAAAACAACTCCGCTTAACACCCAAACACCGCAAATACCTAAAATTTCACTTTCGTCGTTATTAAAAAGTGCAAACAGCTTATAGTTTTCACAATTTAAAATATTTTTTTGTCCTTTATAATCCCTTCTTTCGGTTAAAGGGAAACTTTGCTTTAAAATTTTATAAGCAAGGTCGAAATTATTTACATCACAAACTTTTAACATTTTTTTATTACCCGTTTAAATTTAATAAATTTGGTTAACACTTATTGCGGAGGTAATTTTTTATGACTTTTAATCCTTTTAAAGAAAAACCACGCAAAATGGATGAAACTATTATGAGCTGGAACGATATGTACGTAAAATCATACGACAAAAACGAAGTAAGCCCATACACTAAAACAAGATGTATTTTAGCAAACGGTACTGAATACGAAGCAACTTGGTGCAAGCATCATTTTAATAGGCACTACCCCGATAACGAAGCTCGCCGTCAGGTAGCACTTTTAAGAAGAAACGAACAGCAACAACAAAAAATGATTTCTTTATTAAAGCCGATTGATGAAAGTTTACTTGAAACTACTATTGCTTACGAACAACTTGCCGTTGACTTAACCGCTTTTTTAGCTCAAAGAGCCGACGATGCTAACGTTAAAATGGCACTTGACTTTGCTCTTTTAGAAGACTTCGACCACCTATACCGCTATGCGAATATGCTTGAAGCCGATATGGGACTTCACGCCGAAAGACTTGTGGGTAAATATACTGAAATTATGCCCGGTAGACCTACTATAGCGCACCACCGTCACCCACTTGATAATATACGCCCATCTATCAACAATAAAAAAGCAAGCCTTGCAACACAGTTAGACGTTGGTATTATTACCGCAGCCGAACAACAAACTATGAACTACTATATGAATATAGCGCAGTTTTATGCAAATCAACGTGGGCGCGAACTTTATGCCGAAATAGGTATGGTTGAAGAAGAACACGTTACCCACTACGGCTCGTTAATCGATACCAAGGCCACTTTATTTGAAAGTTTACTAATGCACGAATATACCGAATGTTATATTTATTACTCGCTATTAAACGACGAAAGCGATAATAAAATTAAAAAGATTTGGGAAATTTTATTAGAGCAAGAAATCGCGCACTTACACGTTGCAAAAGAACTTTTACAAAAATATGAAGGTAAAGAATACCACCAAGTTATACCCGATGCAAACTTTCCAATGCTTTTAAAACTTCAGGAAAACAAAAACTACGTTCGCGAAGTTTTAAAAAATACGGTTACTCTTACAGCCGAAGGCGAAGGTTATACCGACGTTTGCGACCTAAAAGATAATAGCACTTATTTTATTTATCAAAACACCGTTAATACCAAACCCGAATGTGAACGCGGTCACACTATTATTAAAGAGCATATAAAAGAATTTAATCAAGACTATCGCTATGAAGAAAGCGAACATCCAATCGAATGTTTGCGCGATAGAACTAAAGATAATTACTCGCTTGGCGTTAAAAAATGCGAAAAGTGTTAGGCATAAAAACAAAGCGTTTTTAAAATCACAACCAATAAATTTAAGCGTTGCATTTTTAGTTGCAACGCTATTTTTATGCGTTTACGCGCTTATAGCCTCACTTTTTTTATTTTATAAGGCATTAATTTATCTTTTTGTATTTAAAATTTTATCAGCTAAAGTATAGTCTACTTTTAAATTGCCTTTTCCTATTCCCACAAAAAATCCCGGTTTATAATCTCCGTGATAATCGCTTCCGCCACTTTGAAGTAAGCCGTTTTGATCTGCAATTTTCTTTAAAAGATTTATTGTTGCATCGTCAAACTTTGAATATACCGTTTCCATACCTAAAAGCCCATGCTTTTTAGCAATAGGTAAAAACTGAACTAAATTCTTTTCATTAAAGTTTAAAAGCGGATGAGCAAGAATGGGCACAGCCCCTATTTCTTTTAAAAAGGATATAGCTTCAAAAATATCAAAGCGTTTACACGGTTTATAAATACCTGCTTTTTCGGCAAGCAATTTATCAAATGCAGTAAAAACGTCCTTAACGTAACCCTTTTTTACAAGTTCTGCAGCTATATGTGAGCGATTTACCTGCCCGTTTTTAGGATATTTTTCAACTTCATCATAACTAATTTTGTAGCCTTTTTCATTTAGCCTTTCGACTAATTCAATATTACTTTGTTTTTTACGTTTCAAATAATCGTTACAGTAATCGGTAACGCTATTAAGCGATTTTTTTGGTAAATCAAGACCTAAAAGATGAACTTCAAAACCCGAATATTCAGTAGAAAGTTCTACCCCGCAAATTGGCGTAACCAAGCTTCCTTTAGCACTTTCACAAAACTCGTTAAGTCCCAAGGTTGTGTTATGATCGGTAAGCGCAATTGCCTTTAAATTCGCTTTTTGTGCAAGTTCAATAAGTTTAGAAGGCGAATTAGTACCGTCTGAATAATATGAATGAGTATGTAAATCACAATATTCCATAATATACCTAAAACTACTTTTATAAGTTAAAAAAGCAGTTTATATAATTAAATAATTTACTATAAAATATCAAAAAGTGGCTATATAAGTTGATTAACCCAACTTTCAAGCCACTTTAAAATTAAAATTTTCTTACTTTAAAATACCATCAAGTGGTTTTAAATTCCATAGCGAAGCAAGACCTTTTAAAACCTCGTCGGGAATAACGTTAACAACGTGGCCAAGCGTTAACATATAAATTTGAGCAGTTTTTTCAACCGTTTCAATTAAGCCAAACGCTTCGTCCATACTTGTACCCGTACCGTAAATACCGTGGTTGGTCCATATAACTAAACGGAAGTTTTTCATTTTTTCGGCAGTAGCTTCGCCTATTTCATTAGTACCGCAAACCATGCAAGGTAAAATACCTACGCCGTCTGGAAACACAACTATTGCTTCGGTATTTGATTGCCATAATTTATGAGTAAATTCCTTTTCGTCAATTGAACAAACGGTGTTCATAGCGATAGTATAAGTTGGGTGTGAGTGCATTACAACGCGATGATTTTTATCAATTGCAAGGCGTGAAATGTGGCTCATCATATGTGCAGGGAATTCGGAAGTAAACTTACCCCCGTCCTTATAACCCCATAAAAGTTCGGCGGTAGTACCGTCTTTTGCTATTCTTACGATACCAAGATTAGTTTCAGGGTCTTTTTCAACGTTTTTAAAATATTTACCAGTTCCAGTTACGATAAAAATCTTGCCTATAAGCGCGCTTGCGTCGAAACCCGTAGGAATAGTTCTTATAACATTTGATAAATCAAGATATTCAGCTACTTCGCTTTCATCAAGCAAATAACTAATATTACCGCCGTTTCTTTCATCCCAGCCAAGACGGTACATATTAGCGGTTGCATCCTTCATTTCCTGCACAAATGGTGCGTTTAAAATATTTTTCATTTTGTTTTCTCCTTACTTTCTGTTTGCAATAACTTCTTTTTCAAAAAGTTCGATTTCGTCATACCAGTCGTCGCTTAAACCCTGACGAGTTAAATATTCATTCCAAACGTCACCAACAGGCATTAGTTTAAACTTTTCGTTTAAATACATAACTTTTGTAAAGTTAGCTTGATTTTGAAGTTGTTTAAGTTCTTCGTGTGGAATAAGCATAGCGCAAAGCAACGCCTTTTGCATAGCGCGAACACCGGTTACCCACGCGCAAAGCCTATTAATGCTTGCGTCAAAATAGTCAAGCCCTATTAAAACCTTGTCGGTTGCGTTATTTCTAACTATTTCTTTTGCTATTTCTTTAAGTTCATCATCTAAAATAACAACGTGGTCGCTATCCCAACGAACGGGGCGAGATACGTGAAGAGCTACTTTATCGTGGAAAGCAAGCATTGACGAAATTTTATCAGAAACAACTTCGGTTGGGTGATAGTGACCTGTGTCAAGCAAGCAACAAATGCCCGCTTTTGCAGCGTAATTTTGATAAAATTCGTTATTACCAACCGTATAACTTTCAATACCGATACCAAAAACTTTGCTTTCAACTGCAGGGATAACCCACTTTTTATCATAGTTTTCAAGCATTTCATCAAGCGATTTTTTAAGGCGAAGTCTTGGAGATAATCTATCGGCAGGAATATCCTTATAGCCGTCTGGAATCCAAATATTCATCATACAAGGGCTACCCATAGCCTTACCGATTTCAGCTGAAATTTCAAGGCAAGCCTTGCCGTGATTTACCCAAAACTTTCTAACTTCTTCATCGGGTGAAGAAAGTGATAAGCCATCTTTCATCATAGGGTGAGCAAAGAACGTTGGGTTAAAGTCAACCCCTTCAAGCCCCATTTCTTTTGCCAAGTTTACCCATGGTTCAAAATGCTTATAAGTATATTTATCTCTATCTACAACACCCTTGTCAGCCCCTAAAACGGCGTAACAAGCGTGAACGTTTAAACGTTTTGTTCCAGGCATAATCTTAAATGCGCGACGGATATCATCGAAAAGTTCTTGTTGATTTCTTGCCTTCCCTGGATAATTACCGGTGGTTTGAATACCGCCGTCTAAACTATCCGTTCCGTCAAAACCGATAACATCGTCACCTTGCCAACAATGAACGCTTACCGGAATTTTTGAAAGAGTTTCTAATACTTCTTCGGTATTTATACCATATTTTGCATATTCTTGCTTTGCTGATTGATAACTCATAATGCCTCCTTAAATTTTAGCTATATCAAATGAATTTTTAATAATTGTTCTACCTAATTTTACGCTTTCAATTTCACCACTGCCCACCATTTGCATAAGCAGATTGCCGATTGCAGTACCTTCTGTAGGTCCGGTTATAACGGTTTTGCCTGTTTTTTGCTTGGTTAATTGGTTTAAAAATTGATTTTTGCTTCCGCCACCTATAATATTTAAAGTATGGTATTTTTCACCAGTAACTTCTTCTAAGGCGTTTAAGCTTCTTGCATAGTCTTCGGCAAGATTGTCAAATACGCAGTAAGAAAGTTCGCCAACCGAAAGTTTTCTACCAACTACCGAGTTTATTTCGTCAATCATACTCTTTGGTGCTAAAAATCTTTGGTCGTTAACGTTAATTTTATCACTAATAGGGTTTGCTTCAGCAAGTTTAACAAGCGTGGCGAAATCATATTCGTCGTTAAGTTCGCGCTTAACACATTGAATCATCCAAAGCCCCATAATATTCTTTTGTAAACGGAAACAGCCGTTAATACTGCCTTCGTTTGAATAGCCCGATTTCATTGCCGAAAGATCGGTGTGAGCATACCCTTGCTCAATACCCAAAAGTGACCAAGTACCGCTTGAAATATATGGCGTTTGGTCTTCAAGCGGAGCAGCTAAAACCGCGCTTGCCGTATCGTGAGTTGCAGGAAGTATTACCTTTGCGTTATACCCCACGATTTCTTGAGTTTTTTTACTAAACTCACCAACTTCTTCGCCTGGCTTTGTTAACTTTGTGAACAAGTGAGTTGGAAGATTTAATTTTTCAATAATTTCTTCGTCCCACTCGCCCGTTACACTGTTAACCATGCCCGTAGTTGTCGCCATAGTATATTCTTGCTTTTTAACACCCGTAAGCAAAAAGTGGAAATAATCTGGAAGATTAAGCATGCTTTTCGCACCGTTTATTTTGCCAGTTAGTTTATCATCATAAAGTTGATAAATGCTGTTAAAATTAGCAAAGGCTATGCCCGTTTTTGAATAAAGTTTTTCAAAAGATAATATTTTATGAACTTTATCAACTGTTTTTTGTGTTCTATCATCACGATAACAGTAAACGCAGTCGATTAAATTATCATTCTCATCAAGTAGCGCATAGTCAACGCCCCAAGTATCAATGCCAACGGCATAAGGAATTTTACCCAATTCTTTTGCGCGTTTTAAACCGTTTAAAATATTTAAATACAACGATTCAACATCCCAAGTTAGGCTCTCTTCATCGTGAAAAGCTGTTTTTTTAGTTTTTGGAAGGTTAGAAAACCTATAAATCTCTTCAGTTAAAAGTTTTCCGTTTTCTATCCAGCCCAAAATATGTCTACCCGAAGATGCCCCAATATCTACAGCTAAATAATATTTCATAAAACCCCCTTTATAACTTGAATTTATTAATAATCAATTTTATCGATTTGTTCTGTGTGTTCGCCTTTTACTGCGGTAACTCCAAAAAGGTTTTTACCTTTAAACAGCAAAATTATTATGGTAAGCAAGCACGAAAGCAAATCAGATATTGGGCCAGCCCATAGGATGCCATCTAATCCTAAAATACTACCATTAATTATTAACATAGGAAGTAGTATCATCGCAGGCAATTGAATTATAACCTGCTTTGAAAGAGCTAAAAAAGATGCCCACATTGCATTACCCGTTGCTTGAAGTAACGAACCGCCTATCATTCTTATTGCCGAAATAGGTAAAAGCATTAAATATATTTTTAAACACTTTACCGAAAAGTCAACGTATAGCTCGTTATCGTTACCAAAAATTGAAACAACTTGATATGGAAAAATTTGGAATATTAAAAATGCAATAAGCATTACGATAGTCCCCACCGCAGTTGAATAGTAAAAGGTTTTCTTTACTCTATCCCTTTGACCACTACCGTAGTTATATCCCCAAATAGGTTGCGAGCCACTAGATAAGCCGATAAGCACCGCCATGATTATATTAAAAAGTTTCATTGTAACGCCAAGCGCAGTCATAGGAATTTCCGCACCGTAATCGCTTTGCGCACCGTATTTTTTAAGCAAGTTGTTTTGTACGCCTATAATAATAACTATAAGCGCTTGGTTAATAAAGCTTGAAAGACCAAGTTTAAACACCTTTAAAACCGCGTTAGGGCTTTCTTTAAACACCTTTTTAGAAAGTTTAACCGTTTTTAAACGCGGTATGTAAAGCGCGTAAATAACTGCGTTTACAGCTTGACCAATAATAGTTGCAATAGCAGCGCCAGCAACACCCATTTTAAACACTAAAATAAAAATAGGGTCTAAAATAATATTAGTAATACAACCAGCAAGCAAGCCAGCCATATTGTAATTAGGGCTTCCGTCCGCTCTAATAAAGCCTGCAAAGCCTACCGATATCGCCGAAAAAGGCATACCTAAAGCGATAATTAAACCGTATTCTTTAGCATAAGGCAGTATGAGTTCAGTCGCACCGAAAAGAAGACACAAGGGCTCAAGAAAAATAATAAATATAGCACCTATTAAAACACCCATAAGACAGGTGCACCAAATAGCAATCGCTACCGCCTTGTTTGCTTCTTCTTGCTTTTGCCTGCCAAGCATTAAGCTTAAATAACTTGCCGCGCCATCACCTATTAAAAGCGAAAAGGCAAGAGCTATGGTTGTTAACGGAAATATAACCGTTGTTGCTCCGTTACCTAAATAGCCCACCCCTTGACCTATAAATATTTGGTCAACGATATTATAAAGGGAGTTTACGAGCATTGAAATTATGCCCGGCAAAGAAAACTTAAGAAGTAGTTTTCCTATTCTTTCATACCCTAATATATTTTTTTTTGTAATTTGTTCTGTATTTGCTTGTTGCATTACTACCCACTTGCGATTTTTATTTTACAACCAATTTAATCCGTATAAAAGCCAATAAAATCGCGACACTACACCATTTTAATTATTATCATAATAATTATACGAATTATATAAAAATATGTCAAGTAATTAGTGGTATGTTACGCTTTTAAACTTAGCGTTTAAATTTAAGTAACAAATATGTTAAAAGACACAAAAAAAGACTCTGCATTTTTTGCAGAGCCAATTTTTTTAAAATAAATGTTTTTTAATTATTGTTTTAATGTAAAACAGCTTAATAATTAAGCGTTTCTAACGATATCTTTAACTTCTTCAGAATCGGTTAAAGAGAAAACCAAGCAGTTACCGTTTGCATAGCCAGCTTCTACTAAAGAATTGTAAAAAGCTTTAACATTTTCGTCGTTAGCAACGTCTTTAACAAAGCCTTGAGCAGTTTCACTACCCTTGATATATTCAACCAAATCTTCAGTTGCGTTAAATTCAATAACAAATACGTATGAAAGATTGATTAAACCAGTTGCTTTTTGCATAACGTGAAATTCGATAGCAATTTTATCGTCAGCTTCTTGTTCAAGTTTTTCTTTCATAGAAGCAGTTATAGATTCCATTTCTTGAACTTCAGCATAACCTTCGGCTTCAAAAGCTTTTTTTAGTTTGCCGTATGATGACGAGCAAGCTGCCACAGTGAGTAGTGATACTACGATTAATAATAGAGCTGTTAGTTTTGTTAGTTTTTTCATAATGTCCTCACTTTTTAATTTTTTTAGGCCTTATTTTATAAAATGCTTAACTCGAGCAAAACGTTAACATTAAGCACCAATAAAATGCATAACCTTTATTTTATGGCATCATTATAACATACTTTTTGTTTTTTTGCAAGTGTTTTTAAAAAGATTTTCACAATTTTTTCACACAACCGTAAAACAGCTGTCACATAACTAAATAATATATATAAAATTAAAACAAAAGCCATGCTATTTTTTTTCTTAGAGTGATAAGTTAAGCAAATTTAATTAAATATTTTTAAAAATTGCAAAAAAATGTTTGACAATAAACCACTCTTTTGGTATAATCGATAGGCATTGTGTGAAGTGCGGGTGTAGTTCAATGGTAGAACACCAGCCTTCCAAGCTGGTTGCGTGGGTCCGATTCCCATCACCCGCTCCAAAAGCGTACTTAGGGCATATCTCACACATTTAATATGCGCCTTTAGCTCAGATGGATAGAGCAACGGCCTTCTAAGCCGTGTGTGGGGGGTTCGAGTCCCTCAAGGCGCGCCAAAATGCAAAAAGCAAATTGCAAAATGGCGGGAGTAGCTCAATTGGTGGAGCGCCAGATTGTGGTCCTGGAGGTCGAGGGTTCAAAACCCTTCTCTCGCCCCATTAAATTTAACGCGTTGGGGTGTCGCCAAGCGGTAAGGCAACGGATTTTGATTCCGTCATTCGTAGGTTCAAATCCTGCCACCCCTGCCAAGATACAAACAACTTAATATATAGATGGTTCATTAGCTCAGGTGGTAGAGCACGTGACTTTTAATCACGGTGTCCGGGGTTCGAGTCCCCGATGAGCCACCAAAACATTGAGGCAAAGTGATATGTCGCTTTGCCTCAAAAAATCAAAGTACCTTTAGCTCAGTTGGTAGAGCAACTGACTCTTAATCAGTGGGTCCAGGGTTCGAGTCCCT
>JAFWXT010000022.1 GCA_017522945.1 Clostridia bacterium | reverse complement strand
TCTCGCGTTTCACCAAAAACGCTCGAAAAAAATCTGGCGTTAATTAACGCCAGACCTAAAAAAATATTATTTTTTAAAAAACCTATAGATTTATTTAATGAAAATCTTTCAAAGTGTTGCACTTAGTTTGACAATTCATCGCTTTTTAATTTTTATAAATTTGCAAAAACGCTATCAAAGTGCCGTTAATGGACTTATAGGGTAGTTTTTTGTATAAATAGTACGCTAAATTTTTATAAAAGTGATTTATAAAGAGCAATAATATCTTCTTTGGTTGGATCTTTTGGATTGCCAGGACGGCAAGCATCGTCCATAGCTGATTGAGCTAAGAAATCAAGGTCTTCTTCTTTAACAATTTCTTTTAAATCGGCAGGAATACCAACGTCGGCAGAAAGTGCTTTAACAGCGTCAACCGCTGCTTTGCGGTATTCTTCTTGGCTCATATTGTCAACACCCTTAACTCCCATAGCACGAGCAATTTCGCGGTAGCGTTCGCCTGTTGCTTCTGCATTATACTCCATAACTGTTGGAAGTAGTATTGCGTTTGCAACGCCGTGTGGTGTGTTATAAACTGCGCCTAAAGCGTGAGCCATTGAGTGTACGATACCAAGACCTACGTTTGAAAAGCCCATGCCTGCAACGTATTGGCCAAGAGCCATATCTTCGCGTCCGCTTGGGTCGTTAGCAACTGCTTTTCTTAGTGAACGAGCAATAATTTCAATAGCTTTTAGGTGGAACATATCAGTCATTTCCCAAGCACCTTTAGTGGTGTAGCCTTCAATTGCGTGGGTAAGAGCGTCCATACCGGTAGCGGCGGTTAAGCCCTTTGGCATAGTTGACATAAGTTCGCTATCGATAATTGCAACAACAGGAATGTCGTGTGGGTCAACGCAAACGAATTTACGTTTTTTCTCACGGTCGGTAATAACGTAGTTGATAGTAACTTCGGCAGCCGTTCCTGCAGTTGTTGGTAATGCTATAATTGGAACGCATGGATTTTTAGTTGGAGCAACCCCTTCAAGTGAACGAACGTCTGCAAATTCTGGGTTGGTTATAATAATACCGATTGCCTTTGCAGTATCGATAGATGAACCGCCACCAACTGCTACGATACAGTCTGCTCCGCTTGCCTTAAAGGCTTCAACACCGCTTAAAACGTTTTCAATAGGTGGGTTTGGAACTATGTTTGTATAAACTTCGTAAGCAAATGATGCTTCGTCTAGCACGTCGGTAACCTTTTTAGTTACGCCAACGTCGAAAGTTGCCTTATCCGAGCAAATAAATGCTTTTTTAAAAGCCCTTACCCTTAATATTTCGGGTAGTTCTTTGCGAGCGCCTGCTCCGTGAAATGATTGTTCGTTTAAAATAATTCTATTTGCCATTTTTATCCTCCTTAATGTAAGGCGTAAGTAGTTTTTGTTTATTTGCTTTGTTTTACGCCTAATGATAATTTAGCTAACCTTATTTTAACATATTTTTATTTGTTTGTACATACCTTTTTAAAAATTTTTTTCAGTTTTTTAAGTTTTATGCTCGATTTTATAAAAATTAATTAGTTTTTGATCTTGTTTTTTTAAGTTTTTTACTTTAAAAAAATTGCAAAAAAAATCGCCTACCGTTTACGATAGGCGAAAAATTAAATATTGTTTTATTTGTTTGAAAGTGTTGTTAACGCGCTTATAGGCACACTTTTTATCAAAATTATTAATTATTTAAGCTTAATAACTTCTTGACCGCCCATAAATGGTCTTAAAACTTCGGGAACGATAACGCTTCCGTCAGCTTGTTGATATTGCTCAATTAAAGCAGGAAATACGCGTGAAGTTGCAAGTCCACTACCGTTAAGAGTGTGAAGATATTCAGCTTTGCCGGTTTTTGAATCGCGGTATTTTGTATTGTTTCTTCTTGCTTGATAATCGTTTGCATTTGAAACCGAGCTTACTTCTTTATAAATACCCATTGAAGGAATCCAAACTTCGATATCATAAGTTCTTGCCATTGAAGCAGAGCAATCGCCTGCGGCTAACTTGCTTAATCTAAAGTGTAAGCCTAATTTTTCCATAAGTGAAGCGGCTTTACCAACTAATTCTTCAAAAGCTTTAGCAGAATGTTCGGGGTGAGCGTATTGCACCATTTCAACTTTATTAAATTGGTGACCGCGAATCATACCTCTTTCTTCCGCGCGGTAGCTACCTGCTTCTTTACGATAGCAAGGAGTGTATGCAAAGAACTTCATTGGAAGTTTGCTTTCGTCAACTATTTCGCCTGCGTACATATTAACAAGAGCAGTTTCGGCAGTTGGTAACATGAATTTATTTTTCTTTCTATCTGCTTCTTCGCCTTCAACCCAGAAAACTTCGTCTGCAAACTTAGGGAATTGACCTGCGCCAAAACCACAGTTGTAACCAAGCATATGTGGTGGTAAGATAAATTCGTAACCATCGTTTAAGTGTTCGTTAATAAAGAAGTTTAATAAAGCCCATTCAAGGCGCGCGCCATCGCCACGGTATAACCAGTGACCGCCACCTGAAAGCTTAACGCCCCTTTCGTAATCGATTAAGTTAAGGGCAGTGCATAAATCAACGTGGTTTTTAGGCTCAAAATCAAAATTAGGTTTTTCACCGTAAACCTTTACAACTTCGTTATTTTCCTTTTCGCCTGGTAAAAGGTCGTCATCAGGTAGGTTAGGAAGCCTTGAAACAAAATCAAAGATTTGTTCGGTTATGTTATTTAACTCAGCATCTTGAGTGGCAATTTTTTCACCTAAAGCCTTCATGCTTGCAAATATAGGCGCAACGTCCTTGCCTTCCTTTTTAAGGCGTGGAATTTCAGAAGAAACTTTGTTTCTTTCAGCCTTCATAGCTTCAACCGAAAGAATAATATTCTTTCTTTGATTGTCAAGCTCGATAAGATTTGCAAAGTCAACTTGATAGCCCTTTTTTGCAAGTTTTTGTTTAATAAGTTCGGGATTTTCAATAATCTTTTTAATATCTAACATAAATACCTTTATCGCGTTTTTTGAAAAGCCTACCATAAATAAAAAGGTAAGACTTTACAAAAACTGCAAGAAATATTATTTTTTCGAGTATAGTATAGCTTATTTTTAAAAAATATGCAATAAAAAAAGGGTAACATTCGCTAAACTTATTGAAAAATAATTGCAAAACTTGGTAGAATATGTTACAATGTATAATTGTAATAATATAATTATAATGGGTAAAAAGGCGATTTCGCCTTTTATGGAGATATTATGAAAGTATATAACACGCTAACACGAAAAAAAGAGGATTTCGTAACAGCAGACGGTTCGAATAAAGTTCGCCTTTATTCTTGCGGACCTACCGTTTACAGCTTCGCACATATCGGCAATATGCGTACTTACGTTTTTATGGACCTTTTGCGCCGTTCGTTAAAATACGTTGGATATAAGGTTAAAGGCGTTATGAATATTACCGACGTTGGGCATTTACTATCCGATGGTGACGAAGGCGAAGATAAAATGCAAAAGGCGGCAAAAGAGCAACAAAAGAGCCCTTACGAAATAGCCGATTTTTATGCTTCTGCATTTTTTGAAGACTTAAAGAAATTAAACATTGAAAAACCTGAGGTTTGTCCTAAGGCTACCGACCACGTTGATATTATGATTGATTTCGTTCAAAAATTACTTGACGATGGATTTGCTTACGAAACGAGCGACGGTATTTATTTTGATATTTCAAAAGCAAACGAATACGGTAAGCTTTCAGGCTCGGTTTTAGAAGATCAACAAGCGGGTGCTCGCGTTGAAGTTAATAGTGAAAAACGCCATCCTGCCGATTTTGCTATTTGGAAGAAAGCGCCTAAGGAACATATTATGCAATGGGAAAGCCCTTGGGGTATGGGATATCCCGGTTGGCATATTGAATGCTCGGCAATGAGTAGAAAATATCTTGGCGACCAGTTTGATATTCACACCGGCGGTGTAGATGCTATTCCTATTCACCACGAAAATGAAATAGCACAAAGTGAAGCAAGAACGGGTAAAATTCCTGCAAATTACTGGATGCACGGCGAGTTTATGCAAGTAAACGGCGGAAAAATGAGTAAATCGCTTGGCAATACTTATACTATCGACCAGCTTCAAAATATGGGTTATTCTCCTATGGTGTTTAGATATATGTGCTTAAACGCCCATTATCGCAAAAAACTCAATTTCACCTTTGAAGGTATGGATGGGGCTAAAACTGCATACGAAAGATTATGCAAATCAATGGTTAGTCATAAAAACGGCTCGGCTATTACGCCCGACGAAGTGATTGAAGATTACAAAAAGCAGTTTACCGAAGCGATAAGCGACGATTTAAACGTTCCGCAAGCGTTAGGTATTTTATGGACTATGCTTAAAAATCCACCTTGCAGTAAGATTTATCAAACTGCAATTGAGTTTGATAAGGTATTTGCTTTATCGCTTGATAAAGCTGAAGATAATTTACCAAAAGTAAGTGCGCCTGAAGAAGTTATTGCTTTGGCTGAAAAGATGCAACAAGCGCGCTTAGTAAAAGATTATCAAACAGCAGACGCACTCCGCGCAGAAATAGATAAACTTGGCTTTACGGTTTTAAACACTCGCGAAGGCTATCAATTAAAAAATAAAAACTAACGAGAAGAAGGTTTAACATATTATGAAAAAATTAACTAGCGAACAATTAAGAGAAAAATATTTAAAGTTCTTTAAGTCAAAGGGGCATGCAATTATTCCATCTGCAAGTTTAGTGCCAGAAAACGACCCATCGGTTTTATTCACAACAGCAGGTATGCATCCATTAGTTCCATATCTTTTAGGTGAAAAGCACCCTGCAGGTAAACGTTTAACCGACGTTCAAAAGTGCGTTAGAACAGGCGATATCGATGAGGTTGGCGATCTTTCTCACTGTACTTTTTTTGAAATGCTTGGTAACTGGTCTTTAGGCGATTATTTTAATCACGAAGCAATTAAGTGGTCGTATGAATTTTTAACGAGTGAAGAATATCTTGGTATTTCACCCGACCGTTTAGCAGTTACCGTTTTTGCAGGCGATGAAGATGCACCTCGTGATGAAGACAGTGCAAAGGTGTGGGAAGAATGTGGTATTGCTAAAGACCATATTTTCTATTTACCAAAGAAAAACAACTGGTGGATTGCTGGTAAAACAGGTCCTTGCGGTCCGGATACTGAAATGTTTATTATAAGAGATCAAGAACCTTGCTCGGAAAATTGCGACCCTGCTTGTGATTGCGGAAGATATCTTGAAATTTGGAATAACGTATTTATGCAATACTATCGCAACGAAGATGGAAGTTATTCAAAACTTTCTCAACGCAACGTTGATACCGGTATGGGACTTGAAAGAACGCTTTGTACTATAAACGGTACGCCAAGCGTTTACGATACCGACCTTTTTGAGGGTGCAAAGGCTGAAATTGAAAAACTTTCTGGTAAAACTTACGGCGAAAATGCTGAAGAAACAAGAGCGTTTAGAATTATTTTAGACCATATGAGAACTGCAACCTTTATGCTTGGAGATTATCGTGGTGTAACGCCATCTAACGTTGATCAAGGTTATATTTTACGCCGTTTAATTCGTAGAGCAGTTCGTTTTGCTCGTCAAATCGGTTTGCCTGGCGGAAATCTTCATAAGATTGCAGTGTGCTACGTTGAAAAATATAAAGACGTATATCCCGAACTAAAAACTAATGAAGCTAAAATTTATAGCGAATTAGTTAAAGAAGAAGAAAAGTTTGGCAAGGCTTTAGAAGAAGGCTTAAAGGAATTTAACAAGGTTATTAACTACGTTCAAGGAAGCGTATTCCCAGGTAAAACTGCCTTCCGTTTATACGATACTTACGGCTTCCCACTTGAAATGACTCAAGAACTTGCAAAAGAAAGGGGATATGAAGTTGACGTAGAAGGTTATAACAAAGCATTTAGCGAACACCAAAAGAAATCTTCACAAGGCGCAGAACAAAAATTCAAAGGCGGTCTTGCCGATAGTAGCGAAGCAACTGCTCATCTTCATACAGCAACTCACTTAATGCAAGCTGCGCTTCGCAAGGTTTTAAATCCTTCAGTAGGTCAAAGGGGCTCGAATATTACTGTTGAACGTTTACGTTTTGACTTTAACTTCGACCGCCCAATGACTGCAGACGAAATTAAGCAAGTTGAAGAACTTGTAAACCAAGCAATTCAAGCTAACGTTCCAGTAGTTATGGAAGAAATGACTGTTGAAGAAGCAAAAGCTCAAGGTGCAATCGGTTTATTTGAAAGCAAATACGGTGACAAGGTTAAGGTTTATACTATGGGCGAATTTAGTAAAGAAATTTGCGGTGGCCCACATGCTAAACAAACCGGTGACTTAGGTAAGTTTAAAATCGTTAAAGAACAATCTTCTTCAAGTGGAGTGAGAAGAATTAAAGCTATACTCGAAAAATAAGCCTTATCTGCGTCGCAATACTTTGTTCTTTTGCTTTTGCCAACATTCCTGCGACCGACAAGGTCGCTCCCTGCTGTCAGAAAGCAAAACGCCTCGTCTTGCTCGCATCTAAAGCTTATTTTGAACTTAAAAATAGAAACAAAAACGCTTATAACATCGCAATACTTTGTTCTTTTGCTTTTGCTAACATTCCTGCGACCGACAAGGTCGCTCCCTGCTATCAAAAAGCAAAACGCCTCGTCTTGCTCGCATCTAAAGCTTATTTTGAACTTAAAAATAGGAACAAAAACGCTTATTAACATTGCAATACTTTGTTCTTTTGCTTTTGCTAACATTCCTGCGACCGACAAGGTCGCTCCCTGCTATCAAAAAGCAAAATAAAATTAAAAAAACGGCTAAAGAGCCAAAAAAATAAAATTCATTTTAAATTTAAGGAGTTATAAAAAATGATTGAAAAAGTTATTCTTACCGAAGAAGGTAAAGTTGAGTTAGAGAAAAAGTTGGAGTATTTAAAACTTGTTAAACGCCCAGAAATTACTGAACGCATTAAAGCCGCTCGTGAATTTGGTGACCTTTCGGAAAACGCTGAATACGATGCTGCAAAAAATGAGCAAGCTCTTATCGAAGGTGAAATTGCTGAAATTGAAAATCAATTAAAGTATGCCGAAGTTATTACAGTTAACGCTAAAAAGGACGTTGCAGGCGTTGGTTCAACCGTTACTTTTACCGATTTAACCGATGGTAAAAGCTATACTTTCTCTATCGTAGGTACTACCGAATCTGATTTTAAGGCAGGCAAGATTTCTAACGAATCACCTATCGGAAAAGCTCTTATAGGTAAACGTGTTGGCGAAGAAACTGTTGTTGCTGCTCCAAACGGTGGTTATAGCGTTAAACTTGAAAAAGTTGAGTACTAAAATTAATGGATAATAAAATTACAAAAAGACGACTAACTAATTTGCTTGCTTACGATTGGATAAAAATTATCATAATAATCGTTGCAGTCATTTTAGTTTGGTCTCTTGCATTTACAATTGGTGCGCCAAGAGCAAGCACCGGGCAGGTTTTTAACGTATTTTATTACGGGGAGTTTTCATACCAAAAATCGCCTAGCGTAATCAATTACGAAGCTAAAAATTCAGGCGCATATTCTTACGACGTTTTATCACTCGATGCAAGAGAGCTTTACTTAGATTATTACGCCACCATAATGTCCGCCGTTTCGTCAACACACGAAGGGGATATTATGATTACGGTTGACTCTATGGATAAAATTCAAAGCAATAGCTCTGAATTCCGTAATTTTGTCGACGGATATGGCTACGAAATATATGATTACGATAGTTTAATTAAAGACGCAAAAAACTATTGTTTACTTAATAGTTTCGTTCTTTTGCAAAACGATGGAAGCTATGCGCTTAACGAACGCGCGATAAAAAGTCATTTTGCTAAAAGAATGCAAAAAGACCCACGTTTTAAAAACAAAGATGGTGAAAAGTATAAACAGGGTGAATTAAATGAAATTGCAAGAATAAAAAGCGTTTGGAATAACGCTATTATGCTTGAAGATTGTTTAAATAATCATTCTGAGCTTCGCTATAACTATAAAAGATTTGCTCAGTTGATACAAAAAGACCCCGATAACTATAAAGATGAAGTATATCATAATACGCAAGAATTAACGTACGGATTAAATCTTAGCGCTTTATCGGGTGGACAAGTTGACGTTAATACCGAATATTCAAAGCCTATTTTTGATGAAAACGGAACTCACATTTACTCAAATCCAATCGTAATGTGCGTGTTTAATTATTTACCGCATCAACCGGATTTACAATTTGAAAGTTTGGGGTTTGTTAACTTTATGATTAAAAAATATAGCAATTTTTTAAATGATAACGCTTTAGGGGTAATTGCTTAGGTTTATAAAAAAAGAACTTTTTAATGGCGTTGCTTATTCAACTATGGGGGACTTGTTATGAATAAAGAATTTCATATTGCTAACTGTTTAGCAAATTATGCAAAGAGTGATGCAATTCGCCTTCATATGCCCGGACACAAGGGTGACGCTACTTGTCCTTTAGGTGAGTTTTTTCCATACGATATAACCGAACTTTCTTTTTCGGATAATTTAGCCGATGCGAATGGAGTTATCGCGCGTGCGCAAAAGGATATTGCACAAATTTGCGGTGCTAAAAAATCTTTTATTTTAACGGGCGGATCATCGCTTGGCGTACTGTCAATGGTTTACGCTGTTAAAAATCGTGGTAAAAAAATGCTCGTTGCAAGAAGTTCGCATAAAAGCGTTTTGAACGCACTTACTCTTTTAGGTATCGAACCTATATTTTTAAATGAACAAATTATAAACGGGTTACCGCAACCAGTTTTTGAAAACAAAAGCGAACTTGAAAATCTTGATAATGACGTTATAGGGGCTTTAATAACTTCCCCAAACTATTATGGTAGAGCATTTAATTTAAAAAATATTGCAAATATTTTGCATTCACAGGGCAAACTATTATTAGTTGACGGTGCACACGGTTCGCATTTTGTTTTTGATAATCCAACTCTTTATCCTGCTAATTTTGCCGATTTATGGGTTGATGGCGCGCACAAAACTTTATATACTCTTACTCAAGGCGCAATTTTGCATTTAAATGAATTAAGCCTTGAAAACGAGATAAAAAATGCTCTTTCTATTTTTTCTACTTCAAGCCCTAATTATCCTATAATGGCAAGCGTAGAAAGTGGAGTTAAAACTTTTTGCAATATAAAAGAAAAAAATTTAAGTGAGTTTAAGCGTGCTAAACAAATTGTTGAAAATGCGCTAAAGGCAAAAGGTTTTTGCGTTATAGAAAGCGATGATGTGCTTAAGATGACTATTGATTTAAGCGGGCTTATAAAGGGCGAAGAAATCGTTAAACTTTTAGAAAGTAATAATATTTACGTCGAACTTTATAACGACGATTATTTATTGCTTATGCTTTCTTATAAATTTAATCAAAAAAGCGCGAATCGGGTGGCGGACGTAATTTTAAAAGTTAACACTGCTAAGCGTGAGCGTGCTTTTTTAAAAAATCACTTTCCGCAAAGAAAATTAAGCTATACAAAAGCAATTTCTTCTAAAAGTGAGTTGGTTGAAATTGTAAACGCAAATGGTAGAATATGTGCTGAAAGCGTGGGGATTTTTCCACCTTGTTATCCACTAATACTACCTGGCGAAGTGTTTGATAACAGCGTTATAAGCCGTCTTTTGGTTGAAAATACCTTTGGTTGTTACGGCAGTAAAGTTAAAGTTGTGAAGGAGGAAAAGGAGTGTTAGAACTCTTTAAACAAACGGTTGCATATAAAATTTTAACGGGGGATAAAAACCGTGGCGAGCTTTCGCACGCCTATGCTCTTGTATGCGACGATGAAGTGGCTCTTCGCTATTTTGTTCCTATCGTTGCTAAAATTATACTGTGCGAAGACCAAAGTTGTTGTGATGTGTGCAGACATTGCAGACTTATAGATAAAAGAAGTCATAGTGACGTAAGTTTTTACCCCAAAAACGTGGGTGGCAAAATTTTAACTGAAGATATAAGTGAAGTTTTATCGCAAACGCATATAAAACCTATAGAAAGTGATAAACGCGTTTTTGCTTTTGTAAACACTTCAACTATGAATACTGCTGCACAAAATAAACTTTTAAAAACCTTAGAAGAACCGCCTAAAGGTGTGTTTTTAGTATTGGGTGTTGAAAATGAAAATATCTTGCTTTCAACGGTAAAATCAAGGGTTAAGAAATTAGAAATCCCACCATTTTCTGCTGAGCAGTTAAAAGTGGGTTTAAAAGATAATTGTCCCGATAAAAGCAAGCTTGAAAGCGCCATTACTCTTGCCGACGGTAAAATTGGTAAAGTATTAGAATACTATGGCGACGATAAAACCTGGCAAACCGAAAATTTAGTGTATAACTTGCTTGAGCAAATGAAATCAAGCCGTGAAGTTTCGAGTTTTGCTTGTAAAATTGATAAAGATAATATAAAAGAAGTTTTGATTTGTTTAAAGCGTGTTTTTAGCGAAATCGTTCGCGGTGAAACGCTTGGTTTTAAAAATGCGAAAGTTGAACAGCTATCGAAAATATATAAATGCGCATCCGCGATTGCAATTATTGAAAAAATCAATCTTTTAGAGCGCGCGCTATTTTTTAATGGTAACGTAAACATGATTACGGATAATTTGCTTCTTTGTATATTAGAGGAGAAATATAGATGGCAAAAATTGTAGGAATTAGATTTAAAAATACTGCAAAAGTATATTATTTTGCGCCGGGTAAGGAAAAATTTAATAAGGGTGACGGCGTTATAGTTGAAACCGCGCGCGGTGTTGAATTTGGCACGGTTACTATTGAAGTAAAAGAAGTTGACGATAAAGAAATAGTTCAACCTTTAAAGCCTATTATTCGTAAAGCTACAAAGGCAGATTATGAAAGACTTGCGCGTAATGAAGAAAAAGCACCCGAAGCGCTTCGTTTGTGTAACGAAAAGGTAGTTGCTCATGGTTTAAATATGAAGCTTATCAACGCTGAATACACATTTGACGGCAGTAAGGTGATTTTTTATTTCACCGCACCTGGAAGAATTGACTTTAGAGATTTGGTTAAAGATTTGGCTTCTGTTTTTAGAATTAGAATTGAACTAAGACAAATTGGTATTCGTGATGAAACAAGGCTTTTAGGTGGGCTTGCTCCTTGCGGAAGACCTTGTTGTTGTTCAAGTTGTATGCCTGATTTTAAAAAGGTTTCAATTAAAATGGCTAAAACACAAGGATTATCTTTAAACCCAACAAAAATAAGCGGGCTTTGCGGAAGACTTATGTGTTGTTTGTCTTACGAAAACGATTACTATAAAGACGTTTATAAAAAGATGCCAAAAATAGGTAGTGAAGTAACTACTGCCGACGGTAAAGGTACGGTTATTTCCGCAAATATGTTAACCTATATAGTTAAGGTTAAGATTGAGGCTAAAGACGGTTCGTTAATGTATAAAGATTTTAAACTTGACGAGTTAAAGGGTATTAAGGCTAATACTGAAGATGAAAAATTAACTAAAGAAGAATTAGAAGCTGCTAAAGCTTTACAAGAAGATTAATTTTTTATTACCAAATAAGTATATGGAAGAAATATTTGAAGTTGAAGAAGATTTGATGCTTGACGGGCTAAAAATCGTGCAGGATAAAAGATATTATCGCTTTACGTCCGACAGTATTTTGCTGTCGCGTTTTGCAAGCGTAAAAAAGGGCGAAAGGGTTGCTGATTTTTGTGCAGGAAGCGGTATAGTTGGGCTACATTATTATGGGCTTAATAAAAATAAGGTTAAAAGCGTAACTTTGTTTGAGTTGCAAGATGAACTTGCTAATTTAGCCCAAAAAAGTATTGAATTGAATGGGCTTCAAGATAATTTTAGTGTTCAAAGGGGTAAACTTCAAGATGCCGACAAGGCTTATAACAGTACTTTTTCTTTGATACTTTGTAATCCGCCTTATAAAAAGAAAAATAGTGGTGAACAAAATTTATCTAACCATATTGCAATATGTCGCCACGAATGCGAAATTACTTTAAGTGAGATTATAAAAACTGCAAAACGTTTGCTTATGCCTGGCGGAAGATTTTGTATATGTCAGCGTATAGAGCGATTAACCGACCTTTTATGCGATTTAAGGGCTAATGCGTTAGAGCCTAATAGAATGGTTTTTGTAAAAACTAAATCGGGCGATCCTTATTTGGTTATCGTTGAAGCAACTAAGGATAGAACGCCACAACTTAAAGTTTTTAGCGAAATTATTAACGGAGAAAATTAAATGTTATACATAGTTGGAACACCTATCGGCAACTTAAAAGACATAACCTATCGCGCTATCGAAACCTTAAAATCCGTTGACGAAATTGCTTGCGAAGATACTCGCCATACATTAAAGCTTTTAAACGCTTACGATATTAAAAAGCCACTTTTTTCTTATCATAAGTTTAATGAGAAAAGTGCGGGCGAGCGCTTGATTGAAAAGTTGAAAGAAGGTAAAAGCGTTGCTCTTGTTACAGATGCGGGTATGCCGTTAATTTCTGACCCCGGTAATTTGCTTGTAAAACAGCTTGTTGAGAGTAATCAACCTTTTACAGTTGTTCCAGGACCTTCGGCGTTCGTTTGTGGGCTTATAATGTCGGGGCTTTTAGATTATAGATTTATTTTCGTTGGGTTTTTGCCCGAAAAAAATGCCGAAAGAAAAAAACTTTTAGAATCATATAAAAATTTTGACGCGCCACTCGTTTTCTATTGCGCCCCACACGACGTTGAAAATACCGTTAAAAGTATTTATAAACATTTTGGCAATCGCAAGGCGTGCGCTGTAAGAGAAATTACAAAGGCATTTGAACAACGTGAAGAATTTATGCTTGAAGATGGTTACACGGGCGAAAAACGCGGTGAATTCGTTTTAATAGTTGAAGGTGCTAGTGAAACTAAAAAAGAGTTTGAAATGTCTGTTAACGAACATATAGACATGTTTATTAACCAAGGAATGAGTAAAAAAGAAGCTATAAAAGCCGTTGCAAAAGAACGCGGAGTTTGTAAAAACGATATATATAAATACACGGTTAGCGAGGAACAAAATGATTGATAATGAAATTCCAAAGCGGAAAAGGGGCGCTTTGCTTGTTGAAGCGATTATGCTACTATTATTTCCTTTAATATGTTACGTCATTATTAGAGCGGTTATTATGAAATATCAAAATTTTTCAAAGGAATTAAATGATGCAAGCGCAAGGTTTCTTGGTTTTGGTATAGGCTCGCTTTTTCATATTACTTGTTTCGTTGTTGGCGTTTTTAAAAATTCTGTTTTAGTTGTTAAAAAAAGAATGATTGATTTTAAAGATAATCTACCCATCTCGTTTAAGTTTGCAGTTAAATGCTATTTGGAAGATATGAAAAACGATGGAATTGCGTTTTTAGTTGAAATGGCTTGTGTTGGCTTTTGTTTTGCGGTAGCTATAAACGGATTGTTAACGGCAATTCCATTATTGTAAAAAAATAAATATTAAATTAAAACAATAAAAGTGGCGGTATAGGTTGATTACCGCCACTTTTTTTTGAGTTTATTTAATTTATTTTCTTTAAATAGTTTTCAAATTTTTTTACAATCGGTGAGTATTATCTATATGTATAAAAAGATAAATTAATTGTTTATTAAGTCATCTGCAGTAACATTAAATATTTTACAAAGAGCCCTTAAACTTTCAATACTTGGTTCTGTTCTTCCTTGCTCCCAGTTAGCATAGCGACTTTCAACTACGCCCAATTTAACTGCAACTTGTTTTTGCGTCATTGAGCAAGCTTTGCGCGTATCTTTTAAATTTTTACAAAAAATCTTATCCATATTAAAAATTATACACAAAACTAGATAAAATGTCTTGACACTAGATATTTTATCTAGTATAATAAATATATATACATGGTTTACATATTTTTTACTGTACACTATGTGTAAAATAATTAAAAGGAGATGAATAGTAATACTATTCAAACACAAAAGATGAGTTGGACGCAAATAAGCATTAAAAATCATGAGTTTCTTCCCTATGTAGATTTTTTCCTTAATTCTGAGGATATGGATTCTACCTTAAAGAAAATTGTAAATGAAAACAAACAAGTTTTTACTAATCAATTTAAAACTTTATTTAGCAAAAAAGAAATTGAATGTGCTGAAAATTCTTTTTTTAATGATTTATTAAACTTTGATATTAAGGATCGAAAAAATAAAGAAATGAAAGCCTATAAATTTACTGCATCGGTTGGTTATTCTATTGATTATACTGCTTCAACAGCTAGTTATTGGAATTGTGGTAACACAGAAATGATGGTATTCGATAATGACTTGATTAACATTTTCGGTGATAAGTTTAGTGATGTTTTAACGATGGATGAATATAAAGCGTTAAATGTACAATCCAAGCCTGGCTCGCTTAAAGGTGCATGGGAAAGGGGGGCAAATGAAACCACTAGCGGAATAAAAAAAATATGTAAAAATTTCTTAGCCGAATATAATGCTGAAACTAATATGACGGTATATAATACTTATTTGAAGGCGTTTTCTAAGTGTTCACCTAGTGGCTCGTGGTTGCCTTTGACAATTCTTACGGTTGGAGCAAAAAATATTGGTGAATTTTTATTAAAAATTTATATAAGTATAGAAAAGGACGATTTTGGCGAAGTATCTGATACGAAGATGTATTTTTACATTGAAAAAGTGGGCGAAATTAAAATTCCATTAGATAAAAATAAGGTTGATGCTTATGAAAAAAGAGTTGCCTTTGAAAAGGCAAAAGAAGCAAAAAGTGTAAAGATTGTTTCGGGAATAGGCATTTTAGCCAATTTGGCAATTGCCATTGTTTCATTGTTTTTAGGCACAAGTTCTATATTCTTTACGGCTGTATGTTTGATAGTTAGTGTAATTACAGGTATAGTCAAAATAAAAGCTGAGGAAGGAAGTGTGAGCGCATTTATTATTAATTTAATATGCTTTATAGTACAATTTGTTTTGCTTAAAAAATAAAATTTTTAGATAAAAGCGTTTATAGTAAAAACTATTTAGCTACTTAAATAATCTAGTTTAATTGAGAATAAAAAAGCGTAGTAACGAATTTGCTACTACGCTTTTTTAGTTGTGAAAATTATAGTTAATTGCTTTTAAACCATATATTTATCGTAAAAATAATCAATATCAACCGAAATTTTTTCTTTGTTTTTCATATATGCTAAAGCGTGGTCGGCGCTTTCTTCAATAGCAATTCGTTTATCAATTGCCGACGAACTATTGTAAATTTGCTTGCCCATTTCAACTGGAATAAGTCTGTCGCTACCACCGTGAATAAATAGTTGTGGCAACTTACATTCGCTTACGCAAACTGTACTATCCTTTTGCTTTAATGAAAATTTAGCAAAAACTTTTGTTAAAATTCCAACGTATAGCTGAAATGGAAAACGTGGTAATTTCATACTTTTCCTAACGCTTGAAATGATTGCGTAGGGAGAAGTGTATCCGCAGTCGTCAACTATAAGCTTAACTTCACTTGGTAATTGTAAATTAGAAGTCATACAAACGGTTGCTCCACCCATTGAAACACCGTGGAGAGAGATAGGGCGGTTTGGAAACTTTTGAGCAATCAATCTTGCCCAAGCTAAACAGTCTTCGCTTTCAAAAATGCCAAAGGTTAAATATTTTCCTTCGCTTTTACCATGCGCGCGTTGGTCGGGAAGTAATATTGAATAGCCTTTTTCAATAAACGGTTTAAAAACAGGACCAAAGTCACAAATACCTTCACCGTGGTATCCGTGCATCAAAATTATAGTGCCTTTTGAATTTGGATGCTCATAAAAAAGTGCGTGAAGTTTAAGATTATCAAAGGAGTTTATATAAATATGCTCGGGGTTAAGTGATAAAAAATATTCCCCACCTTCTTTCATTTCGGCTATATAATCTTTATAAAGTTCGTTATCTTCAGCCATCGAGCCTTTTCCGCGTCCAAATGCATTTTTAAAAATTATTAAGGTTATTATAAAAGTTATAAGAAAAAGCGCCACTATAGTTGATGCAATTATAATAAGTATATTTGGTAAAATTTGTAAAAAGTTAGTAAGTAGTAAATTCATAACGTTAACCTATATATTAAGCATAATTTTATTTACCTTAAAAGTATATTACAATAAAATTTATTTGTCAAGATAATAAAAAGGTAACAAAAAAGCAATAGTTTTTTATTTAAAAAATGCTGAAAATATGCTTATTTGCTCCTTTTACTTGACATTTTTAACGTTGTATTGTAACATTATTAAGTAAGATTATAAGAGGTAAGTTTTATAATTGCCTTGCGTGGAATTTTTAAAAGAATGATGAAAAAAATTATTATTGCAACTCACAACAGGGGCAAACTGAAAGAGTTTGAACAAATATTTAAGGGGCGTTTTGAAGTGTATGCATTGCCATATAACGGCTTTGATGGTGAAGTTGAAGAAACTGGCACAACATTTTATGAGAACGCGCTTTTAAAAGCAAAATACGTTTACGAAAACACTGGTGAACTAACTATTGCCGATGATAGCGGTTTGTGCGTTAACGCGCTAAACGGTGCGCCCGGTATTTATAGCGCGCGATACGGTGGCAAAAATGCTTCGCAAAAGGATAAAAACAAAATGTTAATTGAAGCTTTAGCCGATAAAACCGATAGAAGTGCGAAGTTCGTTTGTTCGCTTGTGCTTTACGGCAAAAACGGGGTTGTTGCTACGGGTACGGGCGAAGTAAAAGGCTCTATTTTATTTGCTGAAGATGGCAACGGCGGTTTTGGGTACGATCCAATATTTTACGCAGATGAGTTAGGTAAAAGTTTTGGCATAGCAACTGAAGATGAAAAGAATTCGGTTAGTCATAGGGCGCGCGCCATTCAAGATCTTTTAAAAAAAATTTTATAAACAATAAATAATTTTAAAACGAGTATTTAATTTTTTAAATCAAATCTTGCTACGATAGATAAAAATACTAAATAGGAAAAAAGTATGGCTAATTATACTACACAGCAAAAACTTGATATTATAAACAAATCGGCATCACTTGGGGAACTTCCCGTTGACGTTATGCCTTATACTCAAAGTGACGAATACTACTTTGTTAGCTATTCGCACGCCGATTATAAAGAGGTTTATGCCGATATTTTGCGCCTTCAAGAACAGGGTGTAAACATTTGGTACGATCGTGGGCTTCCTGCGGGTAAAGATTGGGAAAAGTCTGCCTATGAGGCGATTATCAAGTATTCATGTGTTGGCGTTATATTTTATTTGAGCGAAAATTCTTTGCAATCTCACTCGGTTATTAAAGAAATAAACTTTGTTAAAAACAAGGGTAAGGACTATTTATCTATAAATCTTCCGCTAAACGGTAAGAGTATTCCTGCAAGCGAAATGATTGTACAAATCAATAAAACTTGTGCGATTGAAAATGAACAAATCGAGATAATAAACTCTACCTTTAACGATAAAGTTTTATTTATTGATTACGGCGCACCTGCTGAATTTAAAGCGGATAAAATTAGACTTTTAAAACGTGAAAACAGCTTGAAGTTTGAAAATGATACTGTGGTTGCGGTTAGAAATATTGATTTGGTTAACGTTACTATTCCTGAATACGCTGACGGTACGAATGAGCGAATTTCACATATTGGCGACTGTGCTTTTGCAAACTGCAAGCAACTTGAAAGGGCTAATTTTGGCAACGTTTCGCTTGGTGACCGCGCGTTTTTTGGTTGCGAAAGTTTACAAAGTGTAGATTTATCTGAAACGTTTTTGGTTGGCGGTTATGCTTTTGCCGAATGTGATAGTTTAAATGAAGTTGGTACACTACCTGAAGAAATAGGTAAGTACGCCTTTTATAACTGCAAAAAGCTTAAAAGTGTTGAACTAAAACTTTCCACCACAAGGATTGATAAGGGCGCGTTTAGCGGTAGCGGGGTAAGAAATATTACCTTTAAGCATTTTAGACATAGCATTAACGACTATGAAAGAATGGTTATGGAAGGTAAAGCCATTGATTATAAGTTTACAAAGAGATATGCCTTTGATAGTAATTGTTTATATTCAACAATCCAAAAAGAGATAGTTTACGGTTTTTGCGACCAAAACGCAAACATTAAAACTTGCGATGGAGCAACGGCTATTTTAGAAAAGGCGTTTGCTTGTCAAAATGACTGTGTTAGCGCGCTTATAACCAAAAATATAACGAGAATTGATAAATTTGCATTTGCTAATTGTGATAACCTTGAAAGTGTTGTTTTTGAAAGTTGTGACAATAACGAGCAAGAAATCATAATAGGCGAAAATGCTTTTCAGGGTTGCAAAAACTTGAAAAGGGTTGTTTTTTCGGCTAACGTTACTAAAATTTGTGAACGAGCATTTGAAAACTGTTCTTCTTTACGGGAAATTGTGTTTGAAAAGGGGTGCAAGTTAAAGAGTATTGCAAAATCCGCATTTTCAAGATGCATCTCTTTAGTTAAGGTTGAACTGCCAGATAATCTTGAAATTATTGAATTAGATGCTTTTGGCAGTTGTGAAAATTTGCAAGAAATAAGCTTTGGTAAAAGATTGCAAAAAATAGGATTTGGTGCGTTTATGGGGTGCAGTGCTATTGAAAGATTAAGCTTTCCTAAAACTCTTGAAGAGATTGAAAGTTCTGCATTTATGTTATGTGATAGCATTAGTAAAGTAGATTTTGGTGAAAATCCAAAAATTAAAAGTATAGGCTATACTGCGTTTGATAATACAAGCATAACTTCATTTTATTTGCCGGGCAGTTTGAGTAGTTTTTCTAACAATATGATAACAAGTAGTTCTGTTGAACAACTTTATATTGAAGCTGGTGATACTCCTATTGAAAGGGTTGAAAGCTCGATTATAAGTGAGTGCCATGATTTAACTACTATTGCTATAGATAGGGAAATTATTGAACTTAACAGTATTGCTAACGATTGTCCTTACGTTGAAAAAATAATTTTAGCTAATAACTCGCTTAAGGTTATAAATAAAAACGTTATAAACGATTTGTATAGCAGTCGCGTTGCGGGATACGAATCAGGCGAAGACTTTGACGAAGTTGGCGAAAACTATTTTGATGAAGATGAGTTTGAGTTGCCCATAATCTACTTTGGCGGAACTAAACAGGAGTGGAAACAAATTAAACAAACGGGTAAATTTTTACCCGAAATATGCGAAGATGAAAACGCTTTAATCGAAAAAGTCGTAACGGTTATTTGCGTTGATGGAAAAGTGTGAAATAGCCGTTAATCAACCTATTTAGGGGCTTATTTAACTAACTTTTACATAAATTGCTATTAAAAAAGGTGGTGAAAACTAAAAAATGAAAAATTTTATAGTGTTTTCAGACGTTCACGGAGACTTTTCTTCATTTGAAAAGCTTTTAAACTTCGCAAGCAAAAACGACGGATTGTTTTTTGCAGGCGACGGTAATAACTTTTTTAGTAGCATACAAAAGAATGAAAATTATTTCTACGTTAAAGGAAATTGCGACCAAACTGGAATAGATGAAAAAGTAGTTGAAATCGATGGGGTAAAAATACTTCTTGTTCACGGGCATAATCAGGGCGTAAAGTCGGGCTATTTAAGATTGCAGTTATATGCTAAGCAAAAGGGGGTTAGCGTTGTAATTTTTGGGCATACGCATATTCCATTTGTTGGCGAAGAAGATGGGCTTTTAATGATTAACCCTGGCACTTGCTCTTATTACGGAATGCAAAAAACCTATGCTTGCCTTTGTATTTCAAACGGCAAGGCGAGTGCATATATCAATTTGTTAAAATAGGGTGCTAATTATGAAAAATTATATAATAGTTAACGAGTTTTTGAATACAAATTCATTCAATCAAATATATTCCGAGCTTAAAAACGCCTTTTTAAGTTTGGGTGGTGAAGTTGAGCTTTTAACAAACGTAACGGCAAAAAAATTGCTTAAAGAAAATGGTAACGGAACGCCAATTTTGTTTTTTGATAAGGATTTGTTTTTGGCAAAACAACTTGAAAAGTGTGGCTATAGGTGCGTTAATAGCGCAAAAGTAATTGAAACTTGTGATGATAAGGCAAAAACTTACCTTGCTTTATCTGGTAAGATTGAAATGCCTAAAACTCTTTTAGCGCCATTTAGCTATAATACCGTTGGCTTTACAAATTTTAATTTTTTAAGGGATATTGAAAGGGAACTTTGCTATCCTTTTGTAATTAAGCAAAACAAGGGTTCGTTTGGTGAGCAAGTTTATTTAGTAAACGATAACAAGCAAGCGATTGAAACTTTAAAAAAAATAGGGCATACCGAAGTTTTATTTCAACAGTATATTAAAAACTCTTGCGGAAAAGATTATAGGGTTTACGTTGTCGGCGGTAGGGTAGTTGCCTGCGCGCTTAGGTATAACGAAAGCGATTTTAGGTCTAACGTTGCAAGCGGTGGAAAAATGCAAATGGTTAACTTACCTACGAGTTATCAAGAGCTTGCCGTTAATGCTTGTAATGTTTTGGGCGCAGATTTTGCGGGAGTCGATTTGCTAATAGGAGATAACGGTCCGCTTGTTTGCGAAGTTAATTCAAACGCTCATTTTACCGCGCTTTCAAAAATAACCGGTGTTAACGTTGCCAAATGTATCGCGGAATACATTTTAAATTTATTCTAACGCAAAAAAACAAATTTAAAAATGATAAAATAATAAGTTTAAAACCTTCTTGTTGTGATAATAATTATATTGTCATAATAGGGAGGATTTTTTTATGAAAAAATTAAGAATAACTTTTTTTTGTTGTTGCATAATAGTTTGTGCCGGATTGTTTTTAGGATGTAACCTGCCTAAAAATGAGTATCTACGTATTCATATCCGCGCAAATTCTAACGATATAATCGACCAAAATATTAAGTATCAAATTCGCGATATTGTGGTTGAAAAGTTAACCCCAATGGTTAAAAATTGCAATTCAAAAAGCGAAGCGATAAGTGTTTTAAATCAAAACAAAAGTGCCGTTAAAGCGCTTATAGATGGGTTTTTAAATAAAAACGGCTTTAATTATGGGTGTAAAATATCAATACGTGAAGAAAATTTTCCAACGCGTGTTTATGAAGATATTACGCTTGAAGCAGGCTATTACGACGCTTTAATTATCGAACTTGGCGATGGGGTGGGCGATAACTGGTGGTGCGTGGTATATCCACCGCTTTGCTTTATCGGTAGCGAAGATATTGAATACAGGTCGAAGATAATCGATTTTATAAATTCACTTGGTAATAATGTAAACGAAGGTTAAAAAGTTGGCCAAAATACTTTTAAGTTTAAACGTAAAGCAAGGTTAACCAAAAACTTCTTCGTTTGCAGTTATATATATGTAAAGGAGGAAGTATGAAAAAAAGTATAAAAATCCTTGTGATTGCGCTTAGCATTTTCACTATATTTTTAAGTTTAGGCTTTACGGTTGGTTCTGCAGTAAAAGGTGCGACCGCTGAAAATATAGTTGCTACTGCAATATATAAACAGGGTAACAGGGGCGACACAGTACGCTTAATTCAACAAAAACTAAAAAGATGGGGGTATTATACTGGCTCGGTTGACGGCATATTCGGTGCGAAAACTAAAGAAGCGGTAAAATACTTTCAACGCAAAAATGGGCTTACCGCTGACGGTATAGTGGGGGATAAAACACTTAAGGCTTTAGGTATTTATAGTACAAGTTCTTCTGGTGGTAGCACTTCTAACAATACTGGTTTTTCAAACGCCGACCTTCAACTTCTTGCAAGGCTTATTTACGGCGAAGCTCGTGGAGAAAGTTATACGGGACAAATAGCGGTTGGCGCGGTTGTTATGAATAGGCTTAGAAGTAGCTCTTTTCCGAACACTATATCGGGTGTAATTTATCAACCATACGCTTTTACCGCAGTTGATGATGGGCAAATAAATTTAACCCCTAACGATCAATGTTACCGTGCGGCAAAAGAAGCAATGAACGGCTACGATCCAACATACGGCGCGCTTTATTATTACAATCCTGTAACGGCAACGAGCAGTTGGATATTCTCAAGAAAAACTACCGTAGTTATAGGCAGACACGTGTTTGCGGTTTAAGGGGGTAATATGGATAAAAAGAAATTTAATAACGCAATAGAAAAAAGCGAAAATTTGGTTAATGAAAAAACTGGGGTTTATCATACTGAAGAAGGAACAATATACCCCGATATGTCGGTTAACACCACTTTTGACGAGAATGAAATAAACGAACGCATGGACGACGGCAAAAGAGAATCTTTAATAAATAAGCAAAAACGCGAAGAATTAAATGAACAAAGAAGAAAAATGAAAGCTGAACAAAAACAACGCATTAAAGAACTTAAAATTCAAAAGAGAGAAGAAAGACTTGCAAGGCGTGACCATCTTAAAAGAGAAGAGCAAAAAGAGCGTAACAAACTTGTAAACGATCAAAACGCAAGAATAGTTGCCGAGCGTAGGGAGAAAAGACAACTTAACAGTTCTCGTGGTATAGGTGGTTGGCTTGCTGCGGTAATTTCGTTGGCTACAGTATGCGTAATTTTAAGTACAATCTTAATTTATAATACCTATATGCGTGGTGGTGGAGAAGGAATGCTTTCAAATTCTTACGCACGCAGTTTTTACGACTTGATTGACTGTGTTGATAATATTGAAGTAAATTTAAGCAAACTAACAGTGTCGGGCGATAACAATAATAAACAAAGAATACTTTCAGACGTTATCGTTGAAGCTTCGATTGCTGAAAACGACCTTGCTTCTTTACCGCTTGACGATAGCGCGAAGCACAACACTATGAAGTATATGAACCAAGTTGCGGATTTTAGTAAATACCTTAATAACAAGCTTATAGACGGACTTTCTTTTAGTGAAAGCGATATTTCAACCCTAAAAGAACTTAGAAAAATAAACTCGGATTTGCAAAAAGGTCTGCATGAACTTGCCGATGAAATGGGGGAAGATTTTAACTTTGTAACATTGCTTTCTGGTGAAGAAAATAATCCTGTTTTAATAGCTTTTAACGAGCTTGAATATCATTCGCTTGAATATCCTAAAATGATTTACGACGGTCCGTTTGCCGATGAGCCTGAGCAAAGCAGTAAGGACGGAGCAAAAACGGCAGAAGGTCAAGCCGATAAAATTGATAAAGAACAAGCGCTAAAATTATTTGAGCAATATTACGCCGATTATAATCTAAAAGAAGTTGAACTTGCAGGCATGGCTGAAGGTAAAGGTTTTAAGGCTTATAACATTAAGGCAAAGGCACTTGATAAAGACTTTTTCGTTCAAATTTCCGAAAGCGGTAAACTTGTTATGAGTAACTTTTTCCACCCTTCAACCGAGCAAAAATATGACAGGGACGAGTGTATTGTAATCGCACGTGCATTTTTAAATAAGTGCGGTTATAAGTCGATTAAAGCGGTGTGGACTACCGAACAAGATAATACTACCTTTATAAATTTTGCTTCGGTTACCGAAGGTGGCGAGATAATTTTATACGGTGATTTAATAAAGGTTAGCGTATGTATGGGTAGCGGTCTTGTGTGTGACGTTGATGCAAGATTGTATTTACTAAATCATAAAGAGCGCGAAATTCCAACTCCGCAAATAACCGTTGAAGAAGCAGAAAAAAGAATTTCACAAGATATTGTGATTGAAAGCGCAAGGCTTGCTTATATTCCTATGCCTTCAGGAAAAGAAAGGCTTGCTTATGAATTTTCTGGAAAGGGGGAAGAAGGAGAGTTTTATATTTACGTTGATGCCCTAACCGGTCACGAACTTCAAATTTTTAAAGTAATAGAGAGTACCGACGGAACACTATTGTTGTAAGTGTTGGATTATTAAAAACGAAGAATGAAACTTTATAAAAATCACCGTTGTTTGCAACCTTAGTAATAAAAATTAAAAAAATGGCTTAGTAGTTTCTTGACAATACTGGGCTAATATGCTAAAATGCTATGGTAATTATTAAACAGAGGGGTTTATTTATGCCTAATATTTCATTAGCTTACTATAGAGTAAACGAATTAGATTTTAAATTTAACGAAGCAATTACTGGAAACGTATCTTTCCAAATTAAACCAAAGATTGAATGTAAAGCAGCTAAAAAAGAAGATAACTTGTTTGTTAATTTAACTTTAAAAATTAACGAAGATATATCAGCGCCAGTTCCTTTTAATCTAAAGGTTGCCTTAGCAGGAACTTTTAAACTTAAAGATGCAAGCGCGGTTGACGAAGTTACTCAAAAGGCTCAAGTGAGTGAAGCGTTTAACGTTTTATATCCTTATCTTCGCTCAATCGTTTCAAGTTTTACACTTCAATGCAATATACCTGCATATATTTTACCAACGGTTATTCCAGAACAACTAACCGAAAGCGAGCAGGTTGATAAATTTATTATTAAAAAGCCACAAGGCTTAAACTAAATCAATAAGTATTAAAGTAAGCTTTAAATAAAGTACGACTGCAAATTGTAGCCGTACTTTTATTTTGGGTTAAAATTTATTTTAAACTAAATTTTGCTTAAAAACTGAATAAAATTAGACAAATTTAGCAAAAAATTTTTTTATGTATATAAAAACGCCAAAAAAACAGTTTACTTATATAAAAAAATAAAGTATAATAATATTTAATAGAAATCATAATGGAGTTATATGCAAATGGGACTAATTAAATATATTTTAAATTCCGATTCCCGCCGTAGCTTACGTAAAATAGGTGCAATGGCCGACGAAATTATGGCAATGTCACCAACCTATGAAAAAATGAGCGATGAAGAACTACGCGGTCAAACACAAATTTTTAAAGAAAGGCTAAAAAAGGGTGAGACCTTAGATAGTATTTTACCCGAAGCTTTTGCTGTTGTTCGCGAAGCATCTTACAGAGTTTTAAATATGCGCCACTATAAAGTTCAACTTATGGGTGGTATATGCGTACACCAAGGTCGTGTTGCGGAACTTAAAACTGGTGAAGGTAAAACCCTTATGGCTACTTTACCTTCATACCTTAACGCGCTTACCGGTAAGGGCGTGCACGTTGTTACTGTTAACGATTACTTAGCAAAGCGTGACGCTGACTGGATGGGTAAGGTTCACCGCTTTTTAGGTTTAACGGTAGGCGTTAACGTTCATGAACTTAACGATGACGAAAAGCGTAAAGCATACGCTTGCGATATCACTTACGGAACGAATAACGAATTTGGTTTCGACTACCTTCGTGATAATTTAAAAGTTCACCTTAACCAAATGGTTCAACGTGGGCTAAACTTTGCTATTGTGGACGAAGTTGACTCGATTTTAATCGACGAAGCGAGAACTCCGCTTATTATTTCGGGCAGGGGTAGAAAGTCAAGCGAAATTTACGCTCAAGCTGATAAATTTGTTCGCACTTTAAAAGGAAGAAAAACTTTAGATGAAAAGGATAATGAAGAGCAAACTGACGATGGTGCAGTTATTGACTTTATTATTAACTTAAAAGAAAAATCAGTTCAAATTACCGAAAGTGGTTCTAAAAAGGCTGAAAGATTTTTCGGTATTGACAATCTTGCCGATATTGAACACGCAGATTTAAACCATCATATCCAACAAGCGTTAAAGGCTCATCATATTTTTAAGCGAGACAACGACTATATCGTTCAAGATAACGAAATTATTATTGTTGACGAATTTACAGGTCGTTTAATGATAGGTCGTAGATATTCTGAAGGTTTACACCAAGCAATCGAAGCAAAGGAAAGAGTTACTATCCGTAACGAAAACCAAACTCAAGCTACGATTACCTTCCAAAACTATTTCCGTCTTTATAGCAAACTTTCGGGTATGACGGGTACTGCTAAAACCGAAGAGGAAGAATTTAAAACCATTTACGGCTTAGACGTTTTAGAAATTCCTACAAATAAGCCACTTCAAAGAATTGACGAGCAAGACGTAATTTATCCAACACACAGGGGTAAATTAAAGGCTATTATCGACAAAATCGTTGAGCTTAACGAAAAAGGACAACCGGTGTTAGTTGGTACGGTTACCGTTGAAAAATCGGAAGAAATTTCACGCGAGCTTTTAAAACGTAGAGTTCGTCACCAAATCTTAAACGCTAAAAACCACCGTCGCGAAGCGGAAATTATTGCTCAAGCAGGTAAACTTGGCGCTGTAACTATCGCAACCAACATGGCTGGTCGTGGTACGGATATTTTGCTTGGCGGTAACCCTGAATATCTTGCTAAACAGGATTTAAGAAATCACGGCGTTTCGGAAGAAATTATCGAAATGGCTGTATCTTACATTCAAAACGTTTCTGAAGAAGTTGAAGAAGTTCGCGCTAAATATCGCGCTTTATTAGAAGAGCACTCAAAAGTTACCGAAGCTGAAAAGAAACAAGTTGCCGAACTTGGCGGGTTATACATTTTAGGTACTGAACGTCACGAATCACGTCGTATTGACAACCAGCTTAGAGGTCGTGCTGGCCGTCAAGGAGACCCAGGTTTTTCAAAGTTCTTTATTTCACTTGAAGACGAACTTGCAAGCCGTTTTGGTGGCGAAAGAATACAAAAAATTTATACGGCACTTAAGGTTGATGAAGATATGCCTATTGAAGCAAAAATGCTTACTAAGCGTATTCAAAGTGCTCAACATACTATCGAAGGTAAAAACTTTGGTATAAGAAAGCATATACTTGGCTACGACGACGTTATGGACCGTCAAAGAAAGGCTATGTATGAAGAAAGAATGAAGGTTTTACGCGGTGAAAACGTTCATGACGACGTTTTAAATCTTATTCCCGATTACGTAGAGGATCTTTTCCATCAAGTAGTTAATGTATCTCAAGACCCTTCTTCTTGGGATATTGATGCTTTAAATAAATTATTAAACGAAAGAGCTTTACCTGCAGGAACTGACTTTATTACTCGTGAAAAACTTATTAACTGGGATGCAAAGTTTATTATTGAAAACACAGTTAAAAAAGTTATAGAATGTTATGAAGATAAAATTGAAGATTATAAAGAAAGAGGTATCGACTACCACGAAGTTGAACGCATTATCCTTTTAAAAACGGTTGATACTAAGTGGATTGACCACATCGATATGATGGACAGATTAAAGAGGGGTATTTCACTACGTAGTTATGCAAACGAAGATCCGTTAATTTCTTACAAGAGAGAAGGTCTTGAAATGTATGAAGAAATGACGGCAAGTATTCAAGAAGATACCGTAAAATATCTATTAAAGATTGAAGTTGAAAAAGTACCAACTCAAAACGAAAAGAAAAATTTAGTTCAAAGTGGCGGTGCACTTCAAAACGAACCTAAAACCGTAGTTAATAAGGGCGCTGTGGTTGGTCGTAACGACCCATGTCCTTGCGGTTCGGGTAAAAAGTATAAAAACTGTTGCGGCAGATAATTGGTAACACAAATATAAGCATATTTGTAATATATTGATGTAAGCGCAACTTACAATCATAGGCTATAGCATTCGTAATATATGCAGTTTACGGTGCTATTGCCGTGCTTTTTTGATAACTGTTAGGAGGTTTGGTATGCTTAGAACAGATATTTATACTCAAAAGATACGCCAACTTCGAGACACCCTGAAAGAGGCAGGGTACTCTCTTTGACGTTGATAAGTTAAGAGAAGAACAAAAAGAACTTGAAGCTCAGTTAGAACTACCTGAGGTTTGGGGTGATTTAGAAAAATCAACTCAAGTATCTAAAAAATTACAACAAATAAAAAATAAACTTTCGGTATTTGATAAAACCGTTAAAGCTGTTGACGACGTTGAAGATTTTTTAACGCTCGTTGAAGAAGAAAACGATGAATCGTATGCGCCCGATATTGAGCGAGATTTAGAAATCGCAGAAAAGGATATTGAAGAATTAAGGCTTCAAACCTTACTTCGCGGTAAGTATGACGGCTTGGATGCTATTATGACCTTACACGCGGGAGCAGGCGGAACTGAGGCATGCGACTGGACGGAAATGTTATATCGTATGTATATTTGCTACGCTGAAAAGCACGGCTTTACGCTTACTGAATACGATAGACTTGCTGGCGATGAAGCGGGCATTAAAAGCGTTACCTTTAAAATTGCAGGCGATAATGCATACGGATATTTAAAGGCAGAAAAGGGTGTTCATAGGTTGGTTCGTATTTCTCCTTTTGATTCAAATGCAAGAAGGCATACTTCTTTCTCGTCAGTTGAAGTTATGCCCGAAATTGAAGATATGGGCGAAATCGTTATTCGTCCCGAAGAGTTAAAGGTTGATACCTTCCGTTCAAGTGGTGCTGGTGGGCAACACGTAAACAAAACCGAATCCGCTATAAGAATTACGCATTTACCGACGGGTATTATAGTTGCTTGTCAAAACGAACGAAGCCAAGTGCAAAACCGTGAACAAGCAATGAAAATGCTTATGAGTAAGCTTATCGAAAAGCGCGAAAGCGAAAGAATGGAAGAAGCTGCGTCGATTAAGGGCGAAATGAAAAAAATCGAATGGGGTAGTCAGATTCGTTCTTACGTATTTTGTCCTTATACTATGGTTAAAGATCACCGTACAGGTTGTGAAACGGGTAACGTTCAATCGGTTATGGATGGGGATATCGACGCGTTTATTATTGATTATTTGAAAAAATCATAAACTAAAATGACTTATCAGGATATTATTTCAAATCACGTTATAAAAGAAAATGCTATTATTTTAGCCATTGAATCTTCCTGCGATGAAACTGCTTGTGCTGTTTTACGCGGTAGAAACGAATTACTTTCTTCTGAAATAGAAAGTTCAATGACCGAACATATTAAGTTTGGCGGTGTAGTTCCAGAAGTTGCTTCGCGCGCACACACTACCGCACTTTCGATTGTAGTTGATAGGGCTATAAAAAATGCAGGTATTACGCTAAAGGATATCGACGCGGTTGCCGTAACTTATGGTGCAGGTCTTTTAGGCGCGCTACTCGTAGGGCTTTCGTATGCAAAGGCTCTTGCTTACTCCCTTCAAGTACCGCTTATTCCCGTAAGCCACATAAGGGGGCATTTAGCTGCTATTTACTTGGCTGATAAAAAGTTAAAGCCACCGTTTATATCATTATTGGCAAGTGGTGGACATACCGCTATAATAGAAGTTCAAAGTTACGAAAATTTTAATATTTTAGGCGGAACTTTAGACGATGCGGTAGGTGAAGCCTTTGACAAGATTGCAAGAGTGCTTGGGTTAAATTATCCAGGTGGACCTAATATCGAGCGTTTAGCAAAAGAAGGTAAACCTAATATTAAATTGCCCTTAATGTTAAAAGGTAAGGGTGGTTACGATTTTTCATATAGCGGTTTAAAAACTGCGGTTATAAATTACGTTCATAGGGCAAATCAGTTGGGTGAAGATATAAACAAAGCCGACGTTGCTTGTTCTTTTCAATGCTCTGCCGTTGACGTTTTGGTTGAAAAGGCTATACTTGCAGCTAAAGAGTGCGGTGTTGATACCGTTACGGCAGGTGGCGGTGTTGTAGCAAACGGCTACTTGCGCGAAAGGCTGAATAACGAATGTGCAAAAAACGGGCTTAAAGTTGTTTTACCACCAAAAAATTTATGTACCGACAATGCGGCTATGATTGCAAGCGAAGGTTATATTCAATATTTAAAGGGTAATTTTGCTTCGCTTGACTTAAATGCGAGCGCTCGCGTGGGTTTAAAGTAAATTTATAAATTATTTTTTTAATAAAATATTGACAAAATAGCGTTTAACTTGTATAATAATTAAGTATTATATTTGTTGACGTGTAAAATAAGTTTATAATCATTTATAATAAGGAGTTTATTATGAAGTCATTGAAAGCGTTAATTCTTTCACTTTTTATTCTTTCGTTAACAGCTTTAGGTGTTGTGGGCTGTATTGAGCCTAAAACTTACGAAGCTACGCCAAACGAATACTTTACCTTTACTGAACTTGCCGACGGCAGTTATAGCGTTAAGGCTAAAGATGTTACTAATCTTCCTGAAAAATTATACATTCCAGAAGAGTATAACGGTAATAGTATTTCTCAAATCGATGCAAAAGGTTTTATGTCGGCAACGATTATCGAGCTTTGTTTACCTTCAAACGTAAAGGTTGTGGGTGCGAACGCTTTTAACGATTGCAAAAATCTTTCAAGAATATATTTTAATAAGGGGCTTGTTGAAATTGGCGTTGGTGCTTTTTACGGATGCACCGCTTTAGAAGAATTGAATCTTCCCTCTTCATTAGTAACTATCGGTGAACGCGCTTTCGTAAGTCTTGCTATTAGAAGATTAGATCTTCCCGAAAAAGTTCAAACTATCGGTGTTTCAGCGTTTGAATATTGCACAAAGCTAAACAGCGTTTATATCGGTCACAATGTTAGAGAAATAGGTGAAAACGCATTTAACGGCATAAGTGAAAGTGCCGAGTTTGAAATTTCGGCGTCTAACGCATACTATCGTTTAGATGAAAACGGGAAACCAGTAAAACAATAATTGTGTTATAATTTATATAAGCCGATGGCGTTTATGCAATCGGCTTTTATACTATAAAATGTTTATTGGCGCGCTTATAGACTAACTTTTAAACTTTGGAGATAATAAAAATGGAGCATTTAATTATTGGCATTTGCGGTGGAACGGGTAGTGGAAAAACAACTTTAGCCGAGAAAATTTACAACGCTTTAAAGGACGATGCGTTGCTTATTAGTATGGATTGCTATTATAAAAACAACTCACATATGCCATTTGAAGAAAGAATAAAAACAAATTACGATCATCCAAATGCCTTTGATAGTGACCTTTTAGTTTCTCATTTGTTAGACTTAAAATGTGATAAAGCAATTGATTATCCAACCTATGATTTTACCACTCATTTAAGGAAGGATGAGTGGATACACGCCGAACCTAAAAAAGTAATTATTGTTGAAGGTATTATGCTTTTTGCTATTCCCGAAATAGTTAATCTTTTAGATATTAAAATTTTTGTTGATACCGACGCCGACGTAAGAATTTTAAGAAGAATACTTCGCGACGTAAAAGAAAGGGGGCGTAGCCTTGATTCGGTTGTTGAGCAATACGTTAGTACGGTTAAACCTATGCACGAAAGTTATATCGAGCCATTTAAAAGATATAGCGACGTAATCGTTCCCGAAGGTGGTTATAACAAAAATGCTTTTGATATGATAGTTAGCACAATAGTTGATAAAATTAAAAGCTAAAATAGCGATAATCAACTTATAGCCATATATTTTAATAAATTTTAGCCGAGCTTTTCAATAAAAAGTTCGGTTTTTTTGTATATTATTAACATTTAATTTTGATTAAAAAAAGCGTAAATGTCACAAAAAAGCAAAACTATAAGGCTATGAATAAATTTATAAAATAATATACAATAAGCAAATTTGACTTAAAAATAATTGAAAAAACAAAAATAGTGTGTTATAATATAGTATATTTTAATACTATTAAATGCGCATAAGCGCGCAAGCGCGTGTGAAAGGAGAATATATGCTACCTTATCCAATATTAGTACTTGGCGATATAAAAGTTTATATGTACGGATTGATGATTGCAATCGGTATTCTTTGTTGTTTTTTTGTTTTATTTGAATACTCTAAAAGATTAGGTATTTCAAACGAATACGTTGATTTTGCATTTTATACTGGGCTTGTTGCAATTATAATCGGTTTTATAGGTTCTGCTGCATGGCAGGGTTTGTTTAACTATATTGATGACGTTAAAAACGGAGTTTCAAATCCAAAGTTTAGTTTGCAAGGGGGTATAACTGCAATAGGTGGACTAGGAACGGGGGCTCTCGTTTACGTTATAGGTTGTTTAGCTTTTAAAAAGAAGTTTCCTTTTTCGCTAACGAAAACGGTTACCGTTGCGCCTTGTTGTATGATAATTGCTCATGCATTTGGGCGACTTGGTTGCTTATTTTCCGGTTGTTGTCACGGTGAACTTTTAAGTAGTGTTCATTCGGAATACGTATTTGGCGGAATTTGGATGCAAGGCACTAACGGTTGGGGATATTACGTTCCAACTCAACTTTACGAATCTTTATTCTTGTTTACACTTTTTGGTGTTTTAAGCTATTTGGTTTTAGCAAAGAACTTTAAATATTCACTTGCCGTTTACGTTGGTTCTTACGGTATTTGGCGTTTTATCATCGAATTTTTTAGGGCGGATTACCGCGGTTCTTTCGTAGGAGCGCTTAGCCCATCACAAACACAATCGTTATTATTGATTGTACTTGCAATTCCTGCGTTTTTCGTAATGCGCTACTTTGTTAAAAAACATGAAGAATATCTTGCAAACACGGTAGCCGTTGCTCAAACTAACGACGGTGTTGTAACTAATGAAAATCAAGAATAAGCTTATGCTGAAAATGAAAGCACTACGGATGCTAAATAGTTAAATAAATTTTTTATCAAATCATTAATTTGGATTTAAGGAGATTGTTATGTCACAGGTTAAAAATCAAAAAACTAATAAATTTACGGCGATTATTGTATCGGTTATGGTTGCATTTGCATTAGCTATCGTGGCTGTTTTTATTGCATATTCGCTTTGCACTATTGAAAATAGCGCGCTTAAGATTTTATTTTCAATTGGCGTAGGATTTACAACTCACTGCATTTTAGTTGCAATATCTTTAGTAGTTATAGCTATCGTATTTAAATATAAGCTCGGCTACGTAATAGCTCCTCCAATATTTTTAGCCGGCCTATTAGTTTTATTTATTCTATGTAACATGGAAGCTTGGGTAATAGTTATACTTATGGCGGGATTATCGTTAATAGCTTTCTTATCATCTTTCTTAGCATATAGAAGCAAATTGATTTTAATTGCAGATAACGAAATGCCTGATTATAAGGATTACAAAACTCGCAAGGCAGAAGAAGATTCTCAAGAAAAAGATGAAGAACAATTACCCGAGGTTAAATCATTCAAAGAATAAAATTTAGGAAGTGATATTATGGAAAAAAGAAACTTAACTTTACTTACCGACCTTTATCAAATTACCATGATGAACGGATATTTCCTAAAGGGCAGACACGAACAAATAGCTATTTTTGATTTATTTTTCCGTCAAAACAAGCTTATTACTTATTCACTTGCAGGTGGGCTTGAACAAGTTGTTGATTACGTTATGAATTTGCATTTTGGCGAAGATGAAATAGAATATCTTCGCTCACTTAACCTTTTTGGTGAAGATTTTTTAAATTATCTTGCAAATTTAAAGTTTACAGGTGATATTTACGCTGTTCCCGAAGGAACTGTTGTGTTCCCTGGCGAGCCTATTTTAACTATTCGCGCGCCTATCGTTCAAGCGCAACTTATTGAAACTGCAATACTTAATATGTTTAACCATCAAACCTTAATTGCTACAAAAGCTTCAAAGGTTTGTAACGCGGCAAAGGGCGATAACGTGCTTGAGTTTGGTCTTCGTCGCGCACAAGGACCTGACGCTGGTATTTACGGTGCGCGCGCTGCTATTATCGGTGGTTGTAATTCAACTTCTAACGTTTTAGCAGGTCAACTTTTCGACGTTAAGATTTCGGGAACTCACTCACACAGTTGGGTAATGAATTTTCCTTCTGAATACGAAGCTTTTAAAGCTTACGCTCAAATTTATCCAAACTCTGCGCTTCTACTCGTTGATACTTACAACACTTTAAAAAGCGGTGTTCCAAACGCAATTAGGGTATTTGACGAACTTAAGGCGCAAGGGCACAAGCCTTTAGGTATCCGTCTTGATTCAGGCGACCTTGCATACCTATCTAAACAAGCGCGTAAGATGCTTGACGATGCGGGCTATCCCGATACGATTATTTGCGCTTCGGGCGATTTAGACGAACATTCTATTGCTTCACTTAAGGCACAAGGTGCGCAAATCTCTTTATGGGGTGTTGGTACTAAGCTAATCACAAGTGAAGATATGCCTGCCCTCGGTGGTGTTTATAAGCTTTCTGCAATGGTTGAAGATGACGGTTCTTTAACACCTAAAATTAAACTTTCGGATAACAGCGCAAAGATAACGAATCCTGGCTTTAAAACGCTTTACCGTGTTTATGTTAACGGTAAAGCCGAAGCGGACCTTATCGCTTTACGAGGTGAAAAGATTGATACTTCAAAGCCACTTACGCTATACCACCCACTTGAAAGATGGAAGAGTATTACCTTTGAAAATTACGAGCTTCGCGAACTTACCGTTACCGTTGTTAAGGATGGTAAGGTTTGTTACGATTTTCCTAAGCTTAAGGATATTGCCTCTTACGCTAAGGGCGAAATTGAAACGTTTTGGGAAGAATATATTAGAAACGATAACCCACATATTTTCAAGGTTGACCTTTCGGATGAGCTTTATGAATTAAAGAATAATATGATTAAAGAAATCAGGGGTGACTGATTTTGATTTTTGGTAAAAGTAAGAGTTTAAGCCTTGAAAATCAACGCTTAATCCAAGAAAATGCGCGTTTGCAAGAGCAAATTAGTAAATTAGAAAATCAACTTACCGCTCAAAAAAGTCAAAATAACACTTTAAAAAATCAAATAGAAGAGCTTTTACAAAGATTGAGTGTGTTTGAAAATCAAAGTGAGCAGTTACCTTTAAAAATGGATAAAAAGTTGGTTGAACGCTACAATTGCGAGCTTTGGCGATTAAAAAATTTTATTGAGCGTTATCAAAACGCTTTGCCTGAGCCAGATAAGGGAATTGATGGTAAAAAACGTATGGCTCTTTGTATGGCACTTGCCGAAATTTTAAAGGATAAGCCTTGTGTTAGCACTATTGAAGAAGGTATTGCCTTACTTGATAAATTAAACGGCGTTATGGGCGGAAACACTCAAAGCGAAAGCGGATTTAATCTTGACGAAGTGTTAAATCCAGGAAATGAATTAGATCTTGAAAGTTTATGTAAAGAACTTGGAGTAATGGATTAATGTTGTATATAATTTTGTTTATTTTAACCTTGGCTCTTGACCAAGTTAGTAAAATAATAATCGATGCGAATAAAACTGATATTACGCTTATTGATGGAATATTAAATATAAGTATTGCTTACAATGAAGGCGCATCTTTTTCATTTTTATCGGATAAAGAATGGGCGCAAACCTTTTTTATCGGTTTAACCATTATGGTGCTTATTGCAGGTGTGTTGTTTATTATTATAAAAAAGCCTAAGGGAAAATGGCTTAACAGTTCTATCTCGCTTATGCTTTCGGGTACTGTTGGAAATTTTATTGATAGGCTTGCATTCGGGCACGTTCGTGACTTTATCGACGTTCCTTTCTTTGCAAACTTTAATATTGCCGATAGTTGTTTATGTGTAGGCGCATTTATGCTTATATTTTACGTTTTATTTTTAGACGTTGACGCAATATTTCCTATAAATAAGAATAAGCGTGGCGTAGAAGAAAAGTGCGAAAAATAGGTGTAATATGGCGCAAATAATCGTTGAACAAGCTGGCTTGCGTTTGGATGCTTTTTTGGCTGAAAAGTGCGAGTTTAGCCGTTCACATATTAAAAAAATGATTGATGACGGTCTTGTTACCGTTAATAATAGTCAACAGAAGGGTAAATATTTAGTAAAGGCAGGGGATATAATCGAATATCAAGATTTAAAGCCCCAGCCCTTGCAAGTTAAACCAGTTAATATTCCGCTTGATATAGTTTATCAAGACGAGTATTTGGCTGTAATTAACAAACCCCAAGGGCTTACCGTTCACGCAGGAAACGGAACGGATGAAAACACTTTAGTTAACGCTCTTCTATATTCGCTTGATAGTTTGAGCGGTATCAACGGGGTTATTCGCCCTGGCATCGTTCATAGAATTGATAAAGATACTTCGGGGCTTTTGGTAGTAGCTAAAAACGATATGGCGCACGTTAGTCTTGCTTCGCAAATTGAAAGTAAAACCTGTAAACGAATATATATAGCTCTTCTTCACGGCAAGGTTAAGCAAGATAGCGGTGTTATAGATACCTTTATTGATAGAAGCGAGCGCGATAGAACGGCATACACGGTTACTCAAAATAAGGGTAGGCGCGCCGTTACAGATTATAAGGTTTTAAAAAGATACGAAGGTTATACTTTATGTGAATTTTCTCTCCGTACTGGTAGAACGCATCAAATTCGCGTTCATAGTAAATATTTGGGTTGCCCAGTTGTTGGTGATAAAGTTTACGGGCCTAAAAAGTCACCATTTAATTTAAACGGACAACTACTTCACGCATATAAGCTTTCTTTTGTTCACCCAAAGAGTAATGAAGAAGTTAGTTTTGAATGTGAACTTCCCGATTATTTTTCAAGCCTTTTGAAAAAATTGCGTGAAATAAATTATTAATAGCAAACACTTTAAGCTTAAATTTAATTATTATGAAAAGTATGCGTATAAGTTGATTATTTAGAGTTTTAACGTCAATAATTATACTTATATGCGTGTAAATAGGAGTTAATATGGAAGCAAAAAACTTTATTGAAGACATTATTAATGAAGAACTTTCTTCAGGCGTAGTAAGCGAAGTACATACGCGTTTCCCACCCGAACCAAACGGTTATTTGCATATCGGTCATGCTAAATCGTTATGCTTAAACTTTGGTACAGCTAAAAAATACAATGGTAAGTGTAATCTTTTCTTTGACGATACTAACCCATCTAAAGAAAAAACCGAATTTGTGGAAGCGATTAAAGCGGATATCGAATGGCTTGGTTTTAAGTGGCATGAAATTCATTACGCTTCAGACTTTTTTGATGATATTTTTGCGCTTGCCGTAAAGCTTATCAAGGAAGGTAAGGCCTACGTTTGCGACCTTTCTGCCGAGCAAATTCGTGAAACTCGCGGTACTTTAACTGAACCAGGTAAAGAAAGTCCATATAGAAATAGAAGCGTTGAAGAAAACTTAGCCCTTTTTGAAGATATGAAAAATGGCAAGTTTGCAGACGGAGAAAAGGTGTTAAGAGCAAAAATAGATATGGCATCGCCTAACATCAACATGCGCGACCCAGTTATTTATAGAGTATTACATGCAACTCATCACCGCACGGGCGATAAGTGGTGTATATATCCTATGTACGACTACGCACACCCTATATGCGACTCTATGCAAGGAGTAACTCACTCTCTTTGCACGCTTGAGTTTGAAGACCACCGCCCACTTTACAACTGGGTTGTTGAAAACACTGGCGTTAGCCACAAACCAAGACAAATTGAGTTTGCACGTCTTAACATTACTAATACTGTAATGAGCAAGCGTTATCTTAAAAAACTTGTTGATGAAAATATCGTAAGCGGTTGGGACGATCCAAGAATGCCAACACTTACAGGTCTTCGCGCAAGGGGAATTCCAGCGCAAGCGTTAAAGAATTTCTGTGAAGCGGTTGGTGTTGCAAAGGCAAATTCAGAAATCGAAAGCGGTTATTTAGAACATTTCGTTCGCGAACATTTAAACACTCACGCTGAAAGGGCAATGGCGGTAGTCAATCCTATAAAGGTTGTTATCGAAAATTATGAAGGCGAAGAAAATCTTGAGTTTGATATGAAACCGCAAGATGAAAACGGACCAAAGAGAAGCATTACTTTCTCGAAAGAAATTTATATTTCTGCCGAAGACTTTTCAGATAACCCACCACCAAAATATTTTAGGTTAAAACCCGATGGTATGGTACGTTTAAAGAACGCTTATATCATTAAGTGTGAAAGGGTTGAATATGCTGATAATGGTGCTATAGATAAACTTATTTGCTCGTATATTCCCGAATCTAAGAGTGGTAGTGATACAAGTGGAATTAAGGTTAAAGGCACTATTCAATGGGTAAACGCAAATGATTCTATCGACGTTAGCATTAAAAAGTACGATTATTTGTTAAACGATGCCGAATATGCAGGGCAAGATTTTAACGAAAGATTTAACTACGATAGCGTTAAAGAATTTAGCGGTAAGGCTGAAAAATATTTAGGTGAAGTGAGCGACGGCGAAAGTTTTCAACTTTTAAGAATAGGTTATTATAAGAAGGGAAGCGCAGATGGAAAAACCGTTCTTCACGAAATAACTTCCTTAAAAGATACCTATAAGCCTGCAAAATAAAAATAATATTTATTCATTTTAACAAATATTATTGACAAATAGCATATTTTAATTTATAATATATTAAGAGTGTACTAAATTTTACACCATGTAAGGAGAGGAAAAATGTTCTCTATTGAAGGATTAGTTGCAGATATTTTATTAGTTATCTTTGTTGGCGTTTTTGCTTACAATGGTATTGCTAAAGGTTTTTTAAATACAACGTTTACCCTTGTAACTGCAATTTTATGTATAGTTTTTGCATTAGCGTTTGCGTTCGGTTTACCATTCGTTGAGTACGCCTTTTTAAAATTTGGTTGGATAAGTTCGTTTGGTGATGGATTGCGAGGCTTTGCTCAAGATTTTATGGGTATATTTAAGCTTCTTGAACTTGATTTGCAAGAAACCTTCTTATCGTTAGGTATTGAAGAGTTGTTAGGCATCAATATAGTTGAAATGGGAGCAACAAAAGTTCTTGCCGACTTTTTAGCAATACTAATAGGTGGTTTAGCATTATTTATTCCTTTTTATATATTCTTCCTTTGGCTTAATCGTCAATTTGAACGTTTCGTTCGTTTCGTTCGTGAAAAATCGCTATTCTTTAGAGTATTAGGTAGCGTAATCGGTGGTGTTATTCATATCGGTTTTGCAGCAGCAGTAGTTCTTGGCTTATACTGGCTCTTCGGAGCGCTTAGCGAAGTAGGCTTATTTGCTAACACTTACGAAGCGATTAAGTCTGGTTATATCACAGGTCTTGTTTGTAAGTACAATCCACTTAACGATTTACTTGCAACCGATTGGGTGTATGGAATAGCCGATATTTTAAAGGGTAATTTCTAATAATAGGCTATTTTAAAAACCACGTTACTTTTTATAGTAGAGTGGTTTTTTGTTTATAAGTTGGATAAATTTTATTTAATGTTTTTAATTATAAAAAATATTTGTTTATTATGGATAAAATTATAAAAAAATACGGTGTAGTAAAATATGAAAAACTAAATAAAGGTTGGTCGCGCGATACAAAGTTAATTCTTACCGATAAAAAGGAAAATAAATATTTGCTTAGAATATCAAACGGCGAACTTTTTGAAAAGAAAAAAGAGCAGTTCGAGCTTTTGCAAAGGTTAAAGGCTCTTGAAATAAACTGCTCGAAGCCTATTGAATTTGGGCGTTTGAGTGATGGTAGGGTATATACGCTTTTAAGTTGGTTAGAAGGTATTTCTGCAGAAGAAAGCGTTAGCAAAATGAGCGATTTGCAAGCCTATAATATAGGCGTGGAAGGCGGTAAAGCACTAAAAGAATTACATAAAATTCCCGTTAAGTTGCCCGATACTACTTGGTGGCAAAAGTATAGTGCAAAGATACCTAAAAAGATTGAAAACTTAAAAAATTCAGGGCTTGGCTTTGAAAAACAAGATATAGTTATTGAATACGTTTTGGATAATATGAGCCTTGTAAAAAATCGCGAGCAAGCTTTTTCTCACGCTGACTATCACGTTGGAAATATGATAGTAAATAATGGAAAAATAGGCGTAATCGATTTTGATAAAAACACCGTTGCCGATACCTACGACGATTTTAAACCCTTTTGTTGGAACGTTTTTGCAAGCGAGTATTTTCAAACTGGACTTATAAACGGATATTTTAACGGGGATATTCCCAAAGATTTTTTTGCTATCCTTGCGCTGTATGCGGGCGACTCTTTACTTTCGCATTTGCCTTGGGCTTTAAGGTTTGGCGACGAAGAAGTTAAAACCGCTAATAAAGTAATAAATAGTGTGCTTTTATGGTATGATAATTTTAATTTAACAATTCCTACTTGGTATAAGGGCGAAAACCCTTTTAAGGAGATAAAATGAGTATAATATGTTCTTACGATGATGATAGAAAGGCTCTTATTAGCCCCGAAAACTGTTATGAAAAAAGCGAATTTACGCTTGATGCTTGCGTGCTTACTTTTTCGCAAAAAACTATAGAAGTGCTTTTGGAAAAGGGGCTTATTACAAAGCTTGGCGAAACTATTATAAAATCTGTTGCGCTTGATTATCCTATGTACGTTTTTAAAGATACTAATATTGGTGTTTTTAAAAGTACGGTGGGCGCACCCATAACTTCGGGTATGATTGAAGAAATTTCACACGTTTATAATTGTAATAAAATAGTAATGTTTGGTTCGTGTGGTGGGTTAGATAAAAGTATTTCGCCCAATAAACTAATTGTTCCAACCCACGCTTACCGCGATGAAGGAACGAGTTATCATTATATGCCAGCAAGCGATTATATCGAGATTAAAAATGCTACTAAAGTTGGTAAAATTTTAAGCGAGTTAAATATTGATTTCGTTTATGGAAAAACTTGGACGACCGATGCTTTTTATCGCGAAACTCAAAAAAATATGAACGCAAGAAAAAGCGAAGGCTGTATCGCGGTTGAAATGGAAGTTAGCGCTTGCCAAGCGGTTGCAAGTTTTAGGGATATTGAATTTTACAACTTTTTATATCGCGCCGACAATTTGGATAGTGAAAAATGGGATCGTGGAATTTTAGGTTTAATTTCAATTGACGATAGAATAAAAAACTTTTTTGTTGCTTTAGAAATTGCTAAAAGAATTATATGTAAAATCGCATAGTAAAATATGCAATAATCAACTTATATAGCTGTTTTTATATTAAAATGGGACTGCAGTTTTGGCAGTCCCCTATGTTTTTTAATTAACTTTTTGGGCAATAATTTCGCCACTATTTGCATTTAATAAATAAGCTAACTTTTCACCGCTTTCGCAAACAAAACAAATATAATAATAATTTCGTTCGTTTTCACAAAGCAGGCGTATAATAATTTCGCCTTTAAAAGTATTTTTCTCGGTGTGATTTGTTAAAAAATCCTTTGCTTTTTGTGTAGCCTTTTCAAGTGCTTTCGAGTAGCTTATTGAGTTTTCATTTAGTTTAGAAATAGCGTTTACTGTGGTGCAGTTTTCTCCTTCAAAAATTTGCACTTCAATGCTTTTTTCGGGTAATAAATTTACTTCAACTTCAGCGCAAAGAGTGCTTTTTACTGGATTAAAGGCAAGTTCTTTTTGATAACTTTTATCACCTAAACTAAATTTAATAGTTAACGGATTTTCGCACTCTTCCTTTTGATTAACTTTAAAGGTTAAAGTGAGTGCTGTTTGTTCTTTTTTTCCATCAAGTAAAGTTGGCTCTTCTTTAAATCCAGAATAAACAACAACGATAAAGTTATCCTTTTCGCCAACAAACACTTCTTTTCTAAGTTCGCTAACGTATGAAAGATAATCAACGTTTTTTTTGCAAGAATACATCATTAAAGGTATCAATAAACAAATTGCTATAACGGTTAAGCGGTAAAATAATTTTTTCATTTTTTTAATCCTGCTTATAAATATTCCGTATTTTTAAAAAATATGTTTAAAAGATTGCGTAATTAAAATTTTATTAAAAAATTTAATCTATTTGTTTACTTTTTGGGTTTTTTGTGGTATAATTCAAAAAGAAAACAACTTTTAAAGGAATTTTATGAATAAAAATATTATAAAAACAGCAATCAAAACTTTAGTGGTTTTGCTTGTTATAACTGGCATAATTTACGGTGGATTTGCTTTGTTTGCTCCACAAAAGTTAGTAAGTTTTTACAAAGATATTGGCGAAAATGAAACCGCGCTTAAATTTCAAGAACGCGTATATCAAAAAGAAAAATCGCTTGAAAGTTTGCTCGGTGTTATAAATCTTGCTATTGCCGATGAAGATGAAGATAAAATAATTTATTATGCCGATAAACTAATAACGAATTATGAAGTTGAAAAGGATTTAGAAGAAAATTACTGCGATTTTGTTATTTTTAATTATTGTGTAGCTCTTTATGATGAAGAAAGAATGGATGATGCTATAGATATTGCCGCTCACTATTCTGTTGCCTATCAAACAACCGACCCTATTCGTAGGCTTGCAGCCTATTCGGTTGATGAAAATGATATAACGTTTGCGTACAAAGTTCGACTTGCTATTACGCAAATAGATACAAGTGCTCTTTCATCTGAAAGTCAAGCGCTTTTGCAAAACGATATCATTCATTTAAACGAATTTTTAGGCTTATAGTATGAATAAATAAAAGCACCAAGGCTAATTTCCTTGGTGCTTTTTGTGTTAGTGGATAATTGGTGATTATTCGCTTACGGTATAATCTTCAGCAATAATATTTTCTTTTGCTTGCTTTAAAGCTTCATCTGTTTCGTAGTTTATAGTAACGCTGTTACTTTCTAAACTAGCAATTGCCGAAAGTACGCCATCAGCCTTTAAACAAGCGTTTTCAACGTGCTTAACGCATCTTGGGCACATCATTCCTTCTACTTTTAAGGTAATAGTTTTCATGTTTATTTCTCCTTTTATCATTTCGTTATTTAATTGATTTAATTTTTGTTCGGGCTTATAAAGTTTAATAAAGTTAATTGTAAGAGCGTTTAAAACAACCGATATACTCGATAAACTCATAGCAACAGAGCCTATCATAGGATTTATTTTTAATCCGTTTATATAATAGAAAATTCCGCTTGCTATAACAACGCAAATAAGGTTATAGAAAAACGCCCAAAATAAACCCAACTTAATAGTATTTAAAACTCGTTTTGATAGGTCGATTACGTTAACAACGTCGGTTAAGTGTTTTCGTAAAAGTATAATATCGCCAGATTCTGTTGCAACGTCGCTTCCGCCACCTATTGCAATTCCTAAGTTTGCGGTAGTAAGGGCGGGCGCGTCGTTAACTCCATCGCCAACCATTGCAACGAATGCGCCTTTTTCTTGCATCAACTCTTTTATAATAAGTTGTTTTTGGTTTGGTTTAACGCCTGCGTATATTCGCTTTATACCAACTTCGTTTGCTATAACTTGGGCAGTTTGCTCGTTATCCCCCGTTAGCATAACCACTTCGATATTGCGCTTTTGCAAAAGTTCAACTGCTTTTTGTGATTGTTCTTTAACCTCGTCTTTTAACGCAATAAGAGCTTGTATAACACCGTTAACTACTATTACAAGTGGCGTTTTTCCTTGTTTTGATAGTTCATTTATTCTTTGTAAAAGATTTTGATCGTTAAGGTTTGGCGTAGCGTTTTTAGGGTTACCTATTAAATAAGTTTTTCCGTTAACGTCGCCTTTTAAACCTAAACCGTCGATACTTTCAAAATTTTCAACTGTTAGATTAGTTGCTCCCTTTTGCTTGGCATAATTACATATTGCAGTAGCAAGGGGGTGCTCGGATTTGCTTTCAATAGAGTATATTGCGTTTAGTAAATCACCTTCACTGTCAAAACAATTAAAATCGGTAACGGTTGGATTACCTTCGGTAATAGTTCCCGTTTTATCTAAAACTACGGTGCTTATAAGATGCGCTTTTTCAAGAATTTCGGCGTTTTTTATAAGTAGTCCGTTTTGCGCACCTTTGCCCGTCCCAACCATAATTGCAACGGGTGTTGCAAGACCAAGCGCGCAAGGGCAAGCGATAACTACTACCGATATTGCAAAGTTTAAGCTAAGCTCAAAGTTTAAACTAACTATTAAGTTTACTATAAAAGTAATAAGTGCTAAACTTAAAATTATAGGCACGAATATGCCCGAAATTTTATCGGCAAGTTTTGAAATGGGCGCTTTTGAGTTTGAAGCTTCGTCAACCAATCTTATTATATTTGCAATAGATGTATCTTCGCCAACTTTGGTTGCCTTTACGTGTGCGTAACCGCTACTAACTACCGTAGAACAATAAATTTCATTCCCTTCGCTCTTTAAAACGGGCATACTTTCGCCGGTAATGTTTGCTTCGCTTAGCGATACTTTACCTTTGACGATAACGCCATCAACTGGGATTGAATCCCCCTTTTTAACAACTAATAAATCGTCGATTTTAATTGAGGATGCATCAACAACCTTTTCTTCGCCGTTTATAAGCAAAGTGGCTTTGTCGGGGCTTAGTTTTATAAGTTCTTCAATGGCTTTAGTGGTTTTTTTCTTAGATAATCCTTCAAGATATTTGCCAAGGCTAACCATGGTCAAAATCATACCTGCGCTTTCAAAATATAAATTGTCGTGATAGGTGTGAAGTATGTTTTTAAAATGCTCTACCTGCTGTAAGTTGCCATTTTCTATTGTAATAATTATTGAAGATTGCGCGTAGCTTATCATAAATAATGCAAACAAGCCGTACAAAACCGAAGCGGTAGCGCCTATTGCGATTAAAGTATCCATATTGGGGGCTTTTTGAAAAAGCTTTTTATATCCCGAAATGAAAAATCTTTTATAAATGAACAAAATAGGCAAGGTTAAAACAAACTGTAGCAGTGCAAAACCCATTGGGTTTTTTGCATGGTCGAAAACTGCGGGGGCAGGAAAATCCCACATCATATTGCCCATTGAAAAATACATAAGTATTAAAAGTAAAACGCCACTTATTATAAGTTTTAATAGTGAATTTTCGCCATTAGAATTGCTTTTACTATTCGTATTTTTGATACTTTCCTTTTGTTTTTTATCGAAAATGCTTGCAGTATATCCAGCTTTGTTTACCGCGTCAATAACGCTTTGTTCGTTGCAAAAGTTTTCATCATACTCAACAAGTGCGTTATTTTTAAGTAGATTAACTTCAACCTTTATAACCCCTGGTAACTTTTTAATTGCTTTTTCAACGTGGCTTGAGCAAGCAGAACAGGTCATTCCTAAAACGTTAAATATTTTTTTCATAAAAATTCACCGTTAGTATTTTTTAAATAACTCAACAACTTCGTCAAGAACCTTTTCATCGCCTTTTAAAACGCTTTCGGTTACACAGCTGTGTAAATGCTCTTTTAATATTTCGCCCGAAAGCCCTTTAAGCGCGCTTGAAATAGCGCATATTTGCATTAAAATGTCGTTACAGTAGGCATTTTCGTTTATCATTTTTTTTACGCCTTGTAATTGCCCCGAAATTCGGCTAATTCTGTTCTCAATTTTCTTTATTTGTTCTTCATTTCGCGGTGTTGCTTTTTGCTTGCACGCGCAAGTTTTTAGTTCGCTCATATAGATTGCTCCTTTTAAATACCCTTAGGGGGTATATGTATTATATAACAATGAGGTAAATTTTGTCAAATATTTTTTTATTTGTAGGCGAATTTTGTTCATTTTAAAGTTGAGCACGAGTTAAAAATAATAAAATCGTTTTAAATTTTTAAAAAAAATAAAAAAAACTTGAAAATATCTAAATTTTTTTTCAAAACCCCCTTGAAATTTATATTAAATTGTAGTATAATTATAATGTTATGTGGAAAATGGTAAAAAACCACTAAAAGTTTAGCAAAAAATTATTATTTAAGGACGGAAATTTTATTATGGGAAATTCAGTAGACAAAATCAGAAACATAGCCCTTATCGGTCACTCCGGTGAAGGTAAAACAACTTTAGCAGAAGCAATGCTTTTAAATATGAAAGTAATTGATAGACAAGGCAAGGTTGAAGACGGAAATACCGTTATGGATTTTGATCCTGAAGAAATTGCAAAGAAGTCATCTATTTCACTTGCTACAGCAGGTGGTATGTTTAATGGTTATAAAATCAATATTATTGACACTCCTGGTTTCTTTGATTTTGAATGCGAAATGAACTTAGCTCTTGATGCGGCAGACTGCGCGGTTATCGTTACCGGCGGTAGCGGTTCTTTAACGGTTGGTACTGAAAAGGCAATCGAATCTTGTGCAAAACGCAAAATTCCTGCAATTTTATTCATCAACGGTTTGGATAAAGATAACTCAAGTTTTATCAAAACAGTTCAAGCAATCAAAGAAAAATTTGGCAGCAAGATTGCTCCAATGATCGTTCCTGATATTGAAAACGAAAAGATGAAAGGATTCGTTAAGGTTGCTTACGGGGTTTATAGAGATTGGGATAAGAACGAATCACCAGTACCTGCACATCTTCAAGCAGACTATGAAGCCGCTCACACAGTATTATGTGAAGCTGCAGCTGAAAACGATGAAGAATTATTAGATAAATACTTTAGCGGTGAAGAACTTACCGGTGAAGAAATTGAAAAGGGCGTAAAAATTGGTACTATTAGCGGTTCAACTATCGGCGTTTTAGGCGGTAGCGCAGCTAAGAACCACGGTATCGCTAACTTGCTTGACAAAATTGTTTCAACCCTTCCTAATCCACTTGAAAGAGGCGGAAGAAACGCAACTAACGCTGCAGGCGAAAAGGTTACTGTTAAACCTGTTGCGGAAGAAGGCACTGTTGTTAAGGTATTTAAAACTATCGTTGACCCATTCGTAGGTAAACTAAACCTTGTTAAAGTTATGCGCGGTGTTTTAAGATCAGGCACTTCTTTAACCGTTGTTGGTAAAGGTCATCAAGAAAAGATTTCTTCAATCTATTTTGTTAAAGGTAAAAAGCAAGAACCTGTTGATTGCATCGAAGCAGGCGATATCGGTGCGTTAGCAAAACTTTCAAACGTTTCTACCGGCGACGTATTATGTGAAGGTGGCGATTTAACCTTCAAGCCAGTTGAAGTTCCACCAGCAGTTTACTCAATGGCAGTTTCTGCAGCTAAGAAGGGCGAAGAAGATAAGATTTTTGCAGGTCTTCATAAACTTATGGACGAAGATATTTCATTTGCTATCGAAAAGAATAACGATACTGGTGAAATGCTTCTTGCAGGTGTTGGCGAAACTCAACTTGCTTTAATTTGTCGTAAGTTGAAAAATAAATTTGGTTGTGAAGCAGTTTTAACTGAACCTAAGATTGCTTACCGTGAAACTCTACGTAAAATGGCTGAAGGCGAAGGTAAACATAAGAAACAATCTGGTGGCGCAGGTCAATACGGTCACTGTAAAGTTAGATTTGAACCAGGCGCAGAAGACGGTTTATATGAATTCGTTGACGCAGTAGTTGGTGGTGCAATTCCTAACAACTATATTCCTGCAGTTGATAAAGGCTTACGCGAAGCTGTTAAAGAAGGTATCTTAGCTGGATATCCTATGGTTAACGTTAAATGTACTGTATTTGACGGAAGCTCACACCCTGTTGATAGTAAAGAAGTTGCTTACGTTTCAGCTGCAAAGCTTGCTTACCAAGCTGCAATGCCTAACGCAAGACCTTGTATCTTAGAACCTATTATGTCGGTTGAAGTTATCGTTCCAGATAACTACATGGGTGACGTTATGGGCGATATGAACAAGAGAAGGGGTAGAATTATGGGTACTAACGTTATTGATGGTAAAGCCGTTGTTAGTGCAGAAGCTCCTCAAGGCGAACTTGCTAAATATGCAACCGATCTTCGCAGTATGACTCAAGGTCGCGGTAGCTTTACTACTAAGTTTGAAAGATACGAAGAAGTTCCACCTCAAGCACAAGAAAAAATTATTAAAGAAGCAAAAGGTAACCAATAAAGAATATTTGCTTTATTCTAACTTATTTGTTTTACTTAAAAAACTTAAAGCGCCCACCCCATTGGGGTAGGCGCTTCTATATGAAAAAAGTTTTGTTATAAATGGTAACAAAATGCTGTTAATCGCGTTATAGACGCGTATTTATTTGGGGGATTATAAAAATGATATTAACTGTTTGTCCAAATCCAAGTATTGACTGTACGGTAGAACTACCAAGTTTAAATATTGGAAGAATGAACAGAATTGAAAATAAAATTTTAACTTATTCTGGTAAAGCTTTAAACGTTGCAATAGGTGTTTCGCGTTTGGGCGGAAGTTCTACTGCAACGGGTTTTATGTACTCAAAGGACGAAGGACCTTTTTTACATACTCTTGAAAAAGAGGGCGTGCAAAGTGATTTCGTTAAAACCGAAGGTCGCGTAAGAATGAACTACAAAATTATTGACAATCGTTCTATGATGACTGAAATTAACGATAAGGGCGAATTCGTATATCAAGATAAACAACAAGAGTTAATCGATAAGGTTGAAAAGCTTTCTAAAAACGCTTCGATTGTTGTTATGAGTGGCTCTTTACCTCAGGGTGTTGACGACGATTTTTATTTAAAATTATGTAACGTTATACCTAAAAACGTAAAGATTATTTTAGATTGCGAAGGTGAAAAATTTAAAAAGGCTATTTCGGCGGGCGTTTATCTTGTAAAGCCTAATTTAAGTGAGTTTGAAGCCATTACGGGTAGGCAATATACGAGTAAAAGTCAAATGATTGACGGCGCAAAAAAACTTATTTCAATGGGTGCAAAGCACGTTTTACTCTCTTTAGGGCAAAGTGGCGCTATTCTTACTAACGGAAGTACGCATTTGTATTGCAGAAGCGCTACCGTTGCGGTAAATTCTACCGTTGGCGCTGGTGATAGTATGATTGCTGCGGCATCTCTTATGATTGAGCGCGGTGAAAGTTTAGAACAAATTTTACGTTCGGCAGTTGCAGCTGGTACGGCTTCGATAACTACGCCGGGCACTAATTTGTTCTATAAGGATAAGTATCAAGAAATTTACGATAAAATTTACGTTGAAAAAATGATTTAGTTTATGCTCATTAGCTTAATTTTTTGCTAATGGTATAACGTAAGGAAACATATATGATATATGACGTTATAGTTATAGGTGGTGGCGTTTCGGGGCTTAATTGCGCCCTTTACGCGCTAAGAAATGGAAAAAGCGTTTTGATTTTTGAAGGTGACGCAGTAGGCGGGCAAATAGCTAACTCTCCTAAGGTAGAAAACTTTCCTACTTTTATGGAAATAAGTGGAAGCGACCTTGCCGATAAGTTTTACGAGCAAGTTCAAAACCGTGGCGCAGAATTTGAATACGATAGGGTAATAAGCGTTGAAAAACAGGGCAATATATTCACAGTTAGCACCGAATATGATAGTTATCAAGCTAAAAGTGTTGTTGCTGCAGTGGGTGTTGCTCACAAGCATATAGGTGTTAGTGGCGAAACCGAACTTTTAGGTAACGGCGTTTATTATTGCGCTTTATGTGACGGGCCTTTTTATAAGGGACGTGAAGTTGCTTTAATAGGCGACGGCAATACTGCTATGCAGTATTCAATACTACTTTCTTCAATTTGCTTAAAAGTTTATCTTCTAACTTGGACGGATAAATTTTTCGGTGATAAAGAATTAGAAAAAACACTTCGCTCAAAAGAAAACGTAGTGTTTATGCCACACACTCAAACGGTGGGTTTTTGCGGTGAAAATTCGCTTACCGCCGTTGAATATTTGGATAAGCAAACTGGCGAAACTAAAAAGTTAGAAGTTCCCGCAGTATTCGTTGCAATAGGTCAAGTTCCAAATAATAAGATTTTTGAAAATTTAGCCGAACTTGATGCAAACGGATATTTTATAGCAGGCGAAGATATGTCAACTAAAACGCCTGGATTTTTCGTTGCGGGCGATTGTAGAGCAAAAGGTGTAAGGCAGTTAACCACCGCTATTTCAGACGGTGCGATTGCAGCAATTTCCGCTTGTGCATACATTGAAAAACAAACATACTAAGGAGAATAATATGGCTCATACCAAACAGCAAACCTTATCCGCAATAAAAAACAACGGAATAATAGCTATAGTTCGCGGTGTGGAAAATCAATATTTAATTCCCCTTTTCACTGCCTTAAAAGAGGGTGGCGTTCTTTGCGCTGAAATAACCTTTGGTTATTACGATGATGAACAAACCTTTGAGCAGTTAAAAGAAGTTTGCGCACGTTTTGGCGATGAAATGTATATAGGTGCGGGTACGGTACTTGATACAAAAAAAGCCGAGCTTGCTTTTAAAGCCGGGGCAGAGTTTTTAGTTACGCCTACCATTGAAAAAGAAGTTATTGATTACTGTAATAAAAACGATAAAATTATGATATCGGGAGCATATACTCCAACTGAAATCAATTACGCTTATAATTTAGGCTCGCATTTAGTTAAATTATTTCCTGCCGACAGTTTGGGCGCAAAGTATATTAAAAGCGTAAAAGCGCCGCTAATACACATACCTATAGTGTGCTTTGGTGGTATAAATGCTTCAAATATAGGCGAATACGTGCGCGCAGGCGCAATAGGCGCGGGAATAGGAAGCGATTTGGTTAATTTAAAAGCAATTAAGTCTGGGGACTTTGAAAGTATTACTTTAAAAGCAAAAGAGCTTGTTTTAGCTATAAATCAAGCAAAAGGTTGCTAAACTATTTAAAAAGTACAATTATACGAATAAAAAGCATTAAACTTTTACAAAATTGTTAAAAATAGTTTGACTTGCAAAAACTAAAAGTGTATAATTGTTTGTGGTAAAAGTGCGTTGACAATATTATTTAACGCAAAAATAACCGAAATAAAAAGAAAAAATTATTATTTATATTTTTTGGAGGATACAAAAAATGGCAAAAGTTAGAGTTGCTATCAATGGTTTCGGCCGTATCGGTCGTCTTGCTTTCAGACAAATGTTTGATGCTAAAGGTTACGAAGTAGTAGCTATCAACGACCTTACAGACGCTAAGATGTTAGCACACTTATTAAAGTACGATTCAGCACAAGGTAGATACGCTCACGCAGACGAAGTTTCTTATGAAATTTACGAAGGCGCTGGCGATAGAGAACCAAAGGGTGCAGTTATCGTTAAAGGTAAAAAGATTAAAATCTACGCTGAAAAGGATGCAGCAAACATTCCTTGGAAGAAGAACAAAGTTGACGTTGTTTTAGAATGTACTGGTTTCTACACTTCTAAAGCTAAAGCTGAAGCTCACTTAAAGGCTGGCGCAAAGAAAGTTGTTATTTCTGCTCCTGCAGGTAACGATCTTCCTACTATCGTTTACAGCGTTAACGAAGGCACACTTACTGCTGAAGATAAAATTATTTCTGCAGCATCTTGTACTACTAACTGCTTAGCTCCTATGGCTAACACTTTAAACAAGCTTGCTGAAATCAAGAGCGGTATCATGACTACTGTTCACGCTTACACTGGCGACCAAATGGTTCTTGACGGACCTCACAGAAAGGGCGACTTAAGAAGAGCACGTGCTGCTGCTGTTAATATCGTTCCTAACTCTACTGGTGCTGCTAAAGCTATCGGTTTAGTTATTCCTGAACTTAACGGTAAACTTATCGGTTCAGCTCAACGTGTTCCAGTATGCACAGGTTCAACTACTATCTTAGTTGCTGTATGTAAGGGTAACGTTACTAAAGAAGCTGTTAACGAAGCTATGAAGAACGCTGCTAGCCCATCATTCGGTTACACTGAAGAACAATTAGTTTCTTCTGACGTTATCGGTATTACTTACGGTTCATTATTTGATGCAACTCAAACAATGGTTAAGTATATGCCTGAATCTGATGAAACTCAAGTTCAAGTTGTTTCTTGGTACGATAACGAAAACTCTTACACTAGCCAAATGGTAAGAACTATTAAGTACTTTGCAGAACTTAACTAATTATTGATTATAAAATTATACGGTAGCTAACTTTAGTTACCGTATTTTTTTATCTTTTTTGTAATATTTAACATTTAAAAAAGTAACTTTTTATTTAAAAAATAAAAAATTTAATAAAGTGCTTGAAAAAATATAAATAAAATGCTATAATCATATTATCTTATAAAAGTGAGTTGTTTGTATGACTGAATTATTTTGTAAAAACTGTGGCGGTATATTAAATCCTATCGACGATGGGCATTGTAAGTGTGAAAACTGTGGCTCGGTTTTTGCCGAAGATAGCGCGAAAAGACAAAAACAGATTTTAGATTCTTTTTTGGATTTGCAAAAACAAGAACAGTTAAATTCTCTTCGCCGTCATTTATGGCAAGAGGCTACTGCCGAGCTTGTAAATAGTGAAAAAATTCTTGCAATATGTTTAAGTATTAAAAATATTTATCCCGAGGATTTTCTTGCTAACTTTTACGACGTAATATGTAGCGATAATAGCGAAGCTGCCGTTGCTTTTATCGATAGTATCGACGCTTGCGAAAATAGCGATTCTATTGAAATGGTAATCGAGTTTTTAATTAAGTCGTTAAAGCCAGAATATTTGCTTGCAGTTAATAATTTAATTGAAAGGGCATTTAAGGATAAAGATTTACAAAAATTCGAGCATTTTACAACAAAATTTGCAAAGATGGCGGAAAAGGTTGAAGACGGCGTTTATGAATTATCAATAACTCGCGACGTTTTTGTTTGTTACGCCAATGAAGATATAGATAAAGCAAAGGAAGTTGTTGATTATCTTGAAAACCAAGGACTTTCGTGTTTTATTTCTATGCGTAATTTACAACACGGTGCAGGAGCGGCGAATAATTATCGCCAGTCTATTCAAACTGCTATTGATAACTGTAAGGTTTTTCTATTTGTTTCAACCAAAAACTCACGAAATTTAAAGTGTGATGCTATAAAGTACGAGCTTCCTTATTTAAAAAACAGTGATTTAGAAAAACTTTCAACTAATTTTCCTAACGTTGCTTATGAAAAAATAGACGTAAAGTATAAAAAACCAAGAATTCAATGGCGTTTAGATGATGAAAAAACGGGCGTTGCTAATCAAACGGTTGCTGAAGTTTTTGCAGGGCTTGATTACTGTTATAGCTTAGAATCAATCCTTTCGCGCGTTAACAGGTATATACTTGGTGGCGGTATGGCTTTTGAAGTTGGTATGAAAGACCTAAAAGCTGGCGAACAAAAACAAGCCCACGAAGTTGCTCCTATTGAATTTTTCGACGTGTATTTTGATAGTTACACTCGTGATGCTTACGGACCAACTCAAATTATAAGCGCGGTTTCTGGTGTTAACTATGATGAGGCGCGCGCAGTAGTTTTAAATAAAGGAATTATTAAAAGCGGTGTTAGCCGTGAAGAAAGCGTGCGAATTTCATCTAAATTAAAGGCTTTTGGCGCTACCGTTAAAATTATTTCGCAAAACGCAAGACAAAAAAACAAAGAAGAAATTTTAAAGGATTTTAAAATTGAAAATAGTGTTTTAGTTCAATATATTGGCGATAAAACTGACGTTAAAGTTCCTGATGAAGTGAGCGTAATAGGGCAAAATGCATTTGCTTTTAGCAAGGTAGCAAGTAAATTGAAGTCGGTTTATTTGCCCGATAGCGTTACAGCGATATCAAGTGGTGCTTTTTCTAATTGTACGCTTGAAAGCATTGAAATACCATCTTCTGTTGAAATTATTGAAAGTAACGCATTTTTAAACTGTTTATCACTTAAAAACGTTAAGCTTTTAGGCGTAAAGGTTATTGAAGAATATGCATTTGATTCTTGCGAGAATTTAATGAGCGTTATTTTGGGTAATTCTTTACAAAAAATAGGTAAAAACGCCTTTTCTAATTGTAAGAGTTTATGTGCAATCTATATTCCTGAAAGCACTTTAGAAATAGGCGAAAGAGCGTTTGCTAATTGTACTTCACTTGAAAAACTAACTATCGATGAAGGGTTAACAGATTTAGGCGGTTACGCTTTTAGCGGATGTAAAAAGTTAACTGAAGTAACCTTACCAGCAAGTATTTTAAATGCAGGAAACGGTTTGTTTAGTGGTTGTAGTAAGTTAGTAGTTACGCTTGCAAACGGTAAAAACAGTAAAAAATGGCGTTCTGAATGGTCGGCAGGAACTTTAAAGGTTCACGATAAAAAGGGTAAAAAAGAAGGTTGTGGATTTTTTGGTTTGTTCGGTAAAAAGAAATAATTTATTATAAAACACAATGATAATAAAATGATAAAAAGTGCGTTTATGAATATATAGGCGCACTTTTTTAATAAACTTAAGTAAAAACCCCGTTGCAAAAAAGCAACGGGGTTAAGTTTTATAGTTTAGCTCGATATAAACAATTATTTAACTAAAACTTTTTTAAGTTTAGCAAAACGTGGTAAACCATCTTCAAGTGGAGCTTTGCAATCGCCTTGAATTAGTGGTAAAGCGTATTTAACGAATTCATCTGAAACGTAAGTGCCGTTGTTGGTAATCCATTCTTGTGGAACGGTTTTTTCAGTATTAGCGGCAAGTTCAAGTGGAAGAAGTTTATATTCGCAAGAATAAGTTTCGCCTTCCGCGCGAGCGTAGCAAACCATCTTATCAGTTTCGCCACTAACAGCAGCTCTAACTGCTCTTTTACCAGCTTCAAAAGTTTCTTCAACGTCAACCTTAGAAGCAAAGTGAGCGCCACATCTTTGCATTAAGCTAAGTTCGATACCACGAGTTTTGTAACCAGTTTTTTCCTTTAATAATGAAGCTAAAGTAGAAGCAACACCACCAAGTTGAGCGTGACCGAAACTATCTCTACCAACGCTACCAACAAGTTCAACGATTAACTTGCCGTCTTTATCTCTAATACCTTCAGAAACTACTGCGATACATTTACCGTTGTTTTTAGCGCAAACGTTTTTAACGTCTTCAACGAATTTATCGATATCAAACGCGCTTTCTGGTAAGTAAATAAGATCTGCACCAAGACCTTTATGGCCTGCAAGAGCAGCGGCAGCCGTAAGCCAACCAGCGTTTCTACCCATTGCTTCGATAACGCAAATCATAGGGGTATCGTAAACTTTAGCGTCAAGGTTAACTTCCATAACAGTGGTTGCAATATATTTTGCAGCAGAAGCATAACCAGGGCAGTGGTCTGTGCCGAATAAATCGTTGTCGATAGTTTTTGGAACGCCTATAACGTTGCAATCCCAACCCGATTTTTGCATATATTTAGAGATTTTGTTGCAGGTATCCATACTGTCGTTACCGCCGTTGTAGAAGAAGTAACGAACGTTATATTTTTTGAAAACTTCAACAATTCTCTTATAATCTGTATCATCAACTGCTGAATCTTTAAGTTTGTAACGAACTGAACCAAGAGCAGAAGATGGTGTGTATTTTAAAAGTTCAAGTTCGGCAATATCTTCTTTTGAAATATCGTAAAATTGTTCTTCTAAAACACCTTTAATGCCGTGAGCTGCGCCGTAAACTGCAGTGATGTTTTCTTGACCTAAAGCTTCGATAAATACACCTGCAGCACTTGCGTTGATAACTGAAGTAGGACCGCCTGATTGTGCAAACATACATGCACCAACAAGGTTTTTCATAATTTTTTTGCCTCCAAAATTTTATATATTGTTAAATTTATTTATTTTAATTTTTTTTAATTACAAGCTTAATATGTGAGCAATATTATAAAGTTCTTTATCGAAACAGTTCTTTTCGTTAAGAGCTTCAGTAATGTCGCGATCAATAATCTTATTATCCTTAATACCAACAACGCGGTTAGTTTGCTTTTGTAAAAGTAAATCAACTGCGCGAACTGCAAATTTAGCCGCTAAAACTCTATCCGCCATAGAAGGTGAGCCACCGCGTTGAATATGACCTAAAGTAGTTGTTTTAACCGAAATGCCTGTTTTTTCTTTTATTTTTGTACAAATTTCCTCTTTATTGCCAGCGCCTTCGGCTAAAACTATCATATTAGAAGTTTTTCCGCGCTTTTGGCTAAACTTAATTGAAGAACAAATATCATCAATATCATAAGGGACTTCGGGAGTAATAACGTATTCAACACCGCCTGCAACAGCTGCGTAAAGAGCAATATCACCGCAGTTTCTGCCCATAACTTCAAGTAAACTTACTCTATCGTGAGAGTCCATAGTGTCACGAAGTGCGTTAATTGCGCCTATTACAGTATTTACTGCTGTATCAAAGCCTAAAGTATAGTCGGTATAAGCAAGGTCGTTATCAATAGTTCCGGGAATACCAACAACGTTAATACCGCAGTTATCCGATAATGCCTTTGCGCCTTGGAATGAACCGTCGCCACCTATTACGATTAAGTTTTCAATACCATAAGCGCGTAGTGTATCTGCTGCTTGATGTTGATATTCAGGGTCTTTAAACTCTAAACATCTTGCAGTACGCAAAATAGTACCACCACGTTGAACGATACCAGAAACCGAACGGCTATTCATGTGAATTAGTTTGTTGTCTATAAGCCCTTTATAGCCTCTTTCAACACCATAAACGTCTAAATCTTTATATATTGCGTATCTTACGCAAGCACGCAAACATGCGTTCATACCGGGAGCATCGCCACCGCTAGTTAATATTGCAACCTTTGCCATACTAAAATCCTTTAATTATCTAAATAGTTAAATAGTGTGTAGGTAAAAATTTAATTCCACACTCCACCGAATATATTATATCAAAAATGTTTTTAAATATCTACTGTTTTAATATACATTTGCAAGTTTTTTTATTATAAAATAAAAACCCGTCTTTTAAAGTTAATAAAAAACGGATTTAGTGATTGTTTGATTGATTATTCATTTACAAATCGGGAAGTGGCGTTTAATATGTCGCTACCTGCATAAATATCGTTAGCAAGAGTTATAAGTTTATTTTCCGTTATGCTTTCACTTACGTAAGGGTGAACTTTTGCTAATTTGTTAAATACAGCCAAAATTTTGCTTGCTTCGGTTTGATTTTTATTAAGTAAAAGCTCGGCGCTATAATTAACTCTAAGCATCGAAATATTGTTTTTTAAAGCCTTATAGTCTTTGGATAGTGAATTGTTTATGTCATTTGCTTGCTCAAGCGTAAGTTTGTTGAGTATCATACCAAGATATAAAAGTTCGCCTTTAAGCAATACTTGATATATGCCAAGTAATGGGACGTTTAAAGATAAAAGTCCGTCTATAACACCGTAAACCCATTCAAAGTTACCTTTTTCAATCTCTCTCGTTATGCAAACATAGGCTTTTGTAGTAATTAAAAAGTCGGTTAAATCTTGTTTTTCGGGAAAGATAAACCACTCGTCTGGCATATCTTTTATGCTAATCCCTTTTGTAAGCGCGTTTGAAACGTTAAGTTGAAAATTTAAGGCTTCAACGCTTTTTTCATTGCGTTTAGATAGAATTAAAACGTTATAACCGTCGTTGCAAATATATTTTAAATTTGCAGGAATTAGATTTAATAAAGCGGTTATTATGCCGAAAAAGAAAAACATAAACAACGAATACTTAACGTGAACGTTATTTACTATAAATATGAAAGGTAGAGTTATAAGAGCGGTTATTGCATTTAATATGCCACCGCCAAGTAGGTACAAAATAGGGTTTGTTGGTTTATCGCTTTCGGTAGGTGGGGCTAATAAACATTGCCCGCCCGTTCCTGCAAGTTTTAATTTAGATAACTTTATCTTGCCGTTGCTTTTTGAAATAAATAGCGAGCCAATTCTAAAAGAAGAAAATGAATATCCGCTTAAAAGCCCAAATATTAAATGACCGCTTTCGTGTATAATAATTTGAAGCCAGTAAATGATTAGCCAAGCGATTATCATAGCGAATGAAACGATTAGATTTAAAGTAGAGTTTGAACTTTCGGTATATAAAAATTGAGAGTATTTAAAACCAGCAATTATCATAACCACAAAAACAAGCATGCTCAAAAGCATATATATAAAGTTACCAAAGGTCTCTCTTTTTTTATCAGTCATATACTTTAACCTCCGTTAATCAGCTTATAGGCTACTTTTTTTATCAATCCTTCATAAAATTGATTATAATTTGGTTTTGAACGTAAAGATAATCATCTTTAATTTTTACAGAGTAATCGCAAACGTCAAGGTATTTTTGATTGTCGCTAATTTCGCGCTTATAATCGATTAAAAAGTCGCTACCAAAGTTTTTTGTGTAGTCGCTTAAAATTATACCTTCACTCGTGCGCATTGCAAGCATAATGTATTCGTTTTTAATTTCGTCGCCTTCAATTAGTTCGCTAAATATTTCGGCATACTTATCATTTAATAGGCAATGAACGTATTCGTCAATTTTTTCGGTATTTGTAAAGCGTCGATCGTCAATACATGATGATGCTGCAACGCCTAATCCAATATATTCGCCTCTGCGCCAATAGTTGAGATTATGTTTTGAATAAAAGCCTTTTTTAGCAAAGTTAGAAACTTCGTATCTTTCAAAGCCTAAAGTGCTTAGATAATCGCGGGCAAAATCATAAAGCTCGGTAGTTTCGTCTTCGCTTGGAAGTTCTCCGTTTAAATATGTTGTAAACATTGGCGTTCCTTCTTCAGGTGTAAGTGCATAAACCGAAATATGGTTAGCGCCACCTTTGATTGCAAGGTCGATAGTAGCTTTTACTTCTTCAATTTTTTGGTCTTTTAGCCCAATCATAACGTCAACGCTTATATTTTCACCCTTTAAAAGTGAGCAAGCGTATAAAAATTGTTCGGCTGTGTGAATTCTATTTAAAGAGCAAAGTCTTTCATCATAAGCCGACTGTAAACCAATACTAAATCTGTTTATTCCAACCGCTTTATAAATTGCAAGTTTTTGCTCATCTAAAGTGCCCGGATTGATTTCAATAGTTATTTCAGCGTCACTTGTAACCGAAAAAACTTTTTTGATGCGGTTGATTGTTGCTCCAATAAATTCGGCTTTTACAAACGATGGTGTTCCGCCACCTAAGTAAATCGTATTAAAAGTTTTTTCTTTAAGTTCTAAAGCTCTTGAGTCAATTTCTTTTAATAGGCACGCAAAATATGCTTCTGCCTTTCCTATTTCGCGGGAGTAAGAAGCAAAATCACAATAGGTACATTTTTGTTTACAAAAGGGTACGTGTACGTATATTCCTGCCATAGTTTTTTAACTAAGTTCCTTATAAAAATGATTGTTTAATTATTAAAAGCCTTTGTATAGGTTGATTAACGATATAAAATAATCAATTAGTTATCAGAATCGATTTTTAAAATAGACATAAACGCTTCAGAAGGAATTTCAACTGAGCCAAGCTTTCTCATCTTCTTTTTACCTTCTTTTTGCTTTTCAAGAAGTTTTTTCTTTCTTGTAATGTCACCGCCGTAGCATTTTGCCAAAACGTCTTTTCTAAGTGCTTTTACAGTTTCACGCGCAATAATTTTACCGCCGACTGCAGCTTGAACTGGTATTTCAAACATTTGTCTTGGAATAACGTCTTTAAGCTTTTCAGCAATAGCTCTACCGCGAGCATACGCCTTTTCTTTATGAACGATAACCGAAAGCGCGTCGCAAATATCGCCGTTTAAATACATATCAAGCTTTACAAGTTCGCTCGTTTGATAGCCCGATAACTCGTAGTCGAGCGAAGCGTAACCGCGTGTGCGTGATTTTAAACTATCGAAAAAGTCGAAAATAATTTCATTTAAAGGTAGTTTATATTGTAAGCAAACACGGCGTGCGTCGATATAGTCCATAGTAATCATTTCGCCACGCTTTTCTTTGCAAAGCTCCATAATAGGTCCTATATAGTCGGGTGGGGTAAAGATGCTTGCCTTAATAACTGGTTCTTCAATATGCTCGATTTCAGAAGGGTCGGGCAATTTTGAAGGGTTGTTAACAAGTATCATTTCGCCACCTGTTTTGTAAACGTGATATGAAACGCCAGGGGTTGTAGTGATAATATCAAGGTCAAACTCTCTTTCAAGGCGTTGCTGAATAATTTCCATGTGTAAAAGCCCTAAAAAGCCGCGACGGAAACCAAATCCTAAAGCCATTGAATTATCGGGCTCGAAAGATAATGCCGCGTCGTTAAGTTTTAATTTTAAAAGGGCTTCCTTTAGGTCGTTAAATTTAGAACCATCTAATGGATAAACGCCCGAGAAAACAACGGGTAACGCCTTTTTATAGCCCGGAAGTGGCTCTGGAGCAGGGTTATTAACTAAGGTTATAGTATCGCCAACGTTGGTATCTTCAATGCTTTTAATGCTTGCGGCGATATAACCAACGTCGCCCGAATATAAGCATTCGCGTGGTTGAAGATGTGGGCTAAATACGCCAACTTCGGTAACGTCGAACTGTTTGTCTGAAATATAAGTGCGTATGCGGTCGCCAACCTTAACTTTGCCGTCTTTTATGCGAACGAAACAAATTACACCCTTAAAATTATCATAATATGAGTCGAAAATAAGTGCTTTTAAAGGGGCGTCGTCATCACCAACGGGGGCAGGGATTTTATTTACGATTGCTTCTAAAACGTCTTCAATATTTATGCCGTTTTTTGCAGAAATACGTGGTGCGTCTGAAGCGTCAAGCCCGATAATATCTTCAATTTCCTTTGCAACTTCATCACAGCGCGAACTTGCAAGGTCGATTTTATTAAGAACAGGCATTATTTCAAGATCGTTATCGAGCGCAAGGTAACAGTTGGCAAGAGTTTGAGCTTCAACGCCTTGAGTTGAGTCAACTATAAGTATTGCGCCTTCGCACGCAGCGAGCGAACGTGAAACTTCGTATGAAAAGTCAACGTGGCCAGGGGTATCGATAAGATTAAATTTATATTCTTCGCCGTTTTTTGCCTTATAATACATAGTAACGGGAGTAAGTTTAATGGTTATACCGCGTTCACGCTCTAAATCCATTGAGTCGAGTATTTGATTTTCCATATCGCGTTGACTTACTTGCCCAGTCATTTCGATAATGCGATCGGCAAGAGTTGATTTGCCGTGGTCAATGTGGGCTACGATACAAAAGTTTCTCACGTTATTTTTTGGTGTTTTCGACATAAGCTTTCCTCGTTAATTATATTGCTTTGAGTTTTTTTGCATTTTATTTCAACATATATTATATAATTTTTTATAAAAATAATCAAGCGCTTGCAAGCAACTTATTTTTAGTGTATAATATAAATATCTATAAATATTTAAAAAAAAGGTTTTTTAAGCATAATATTTTTAATTTTAACAAACCTTAGGGAGATTTAATGAAAAGTAGATTACAAAAAGATAGTTGGCTATTTAGCCGTCCTGTTGCGCATCGCGGATTATGGAACGAAAAATTTGCCGAAAATTCTTTAGGTGCGTATCAAAACGCGATAGATAATAATTTTCCTATCGAGATGGACGTGCAGATGACTAAAGACGGCGTTCTTTGTTGCTTTCACGACGATAATTTAAAGCGCGTAACGGGAAAAGACGCGTTTATTAACGATTTAACTTACGAAGAAGTTAAGCAGTTAAAACTTTCTGGAACTGATGAAGGTATTCCAACTTTTAAAGAATTTTTAAATTTGGTTGGCGGAAAAGTGCCACTCGTTATTGAAATTAAGCAACAAAAAGTTAAACGCGAAAATATAGCTGAAAAGGTTGTTGACGAGTTAAAGGGTTATGAAGGCGAGTTTGTTGTTCAATCTTTTGATCCGTTTATTGTTCGCGACGTTAGAAAGGCAAACCCTAATATAATTCGCGGTCAACTTGGTGGATTAACCGAAAGGGGTGAGTTAAGTTGCGTTAAGTATATAGTGGTAAAACACTTGCTTTTAAATTTTCTTTCAAAACCTGATTTCGTTAACTATATGCTTGGAGCAATGCCTATAAAGACTAAACTTCCTGTTATCGTGTGGACTATACGTACGAAAGAAGATGAGAAAAAAGCTAAAGAATATGGCGTTAACTATATTTTTGAACGTATTTTACCCGAATAAAATAAAGTATAAAACAGTTTAAAAAGGTCGATAATCAACCTATACAGCCATATTTAAATATTTTTAGTTAAAAATAAAACCGCTATGAACAAAATCATAACGGTTTTTTTGTTGTAAATTTTTATTCTTTTGGCGAATCACTATCGTTTGAACTGCTATCAAATTGTTCATTTTCATTTTGTTCGCCTTCACAAGCTTCTTGTTTATTTTCGCTTTGCTTATCACCGTTTGCGTAGTTACTTTCAATTAAGTTTTCGTTTGTTTGAACTTGAGTATCTTCGCTACAAACAATGTTTTCTTGATTTGGGGTAACTTCTTGATTTAAATTAGCAATTTGTTCTTTGTTTTCGGTTTGAGCAAGAGAAACGTCAATAACGGTTACGTTCGGCGTGTTTTCTTCCAAAATAACGGTAGATTGTTTTAAATCCTCAACGGTTGGTTGTTTTTCAACGTTAACCTTGCCGGATAAATCTTGTTCGGTTGATTCAATTAGTGAAGGTTTAGTTTCGCAAGGTTGAGCGTTAATCTCGCTTGGAGTTTGTTCGATAGTTTGTTCTTCTTTTAAAGTTTGAAGTTCTTCTACTTGAATTTGCTCTGGAATTTTTTCAATAACTTCAATCTTTTCGTCTGTAATTTTAACAGTGCTCTTAGATTCAATAACCGCGGTAAACTCGATAACCGTTTCGGTAGCATCTTCAACCTTACTTGGTGTTTCGGTTTCAATAACAGGTGGTTGTTCTTCTTCAATAGTGGTTTCAGTTAAAATAACAACTTCAGCGCTATTGATTTCATCTCCATCGGGTTGAGTAGTTGGAACGGGCGTGTAAGGTTCAAGTTCGTCGTCTTTGAGGATTTGTTCTTCCTTAGAACTGCTTTCAAATATTTGACCGGTAACAACTTTTTTACTAAACTGCAAGGTTTGTTGTATAATTATTAAAATTATACCAATTGCAACAAAGACATAGTAACTTAGCATTCGCCAAGAAAGTATTCCCCATAGTACCATACCTTCGGTTGCTATATAGCCGGCAAAAATTGAACGGAATGAGATTTCTGCACCACCAGAACCGCCTGGTGTAGGTAATAACGTTACCGTTGCGTAACAAATTACGCAGTAAGTAAAGGTTTGCCCCCAGCTTATATTTGCGTTTGAACCACAAAGCCTAATAATAAAATATGGTAGTGAATATAAAGCAATGTAATATGCCACAGAGCATAAAAAGCTAATTATTATGCTTGTTTTGGATTTTTTTAAAAAGTAGATTATACAGTCGGCGTATTCTACGATACTTTCAGTTAATTTTTTTTCAAAAGCCTGTTCATCTTTTACTATGTGCAGTTTAGTTGCTATTTTAGCAATAAATCTTGAAACCGCGTTAGAGATTTTTGGCATTATTGTAAAGAATATAATTGCAAGTGGTACTAAAAGGTTGGCCACAATACCTATTATTGCAAGAACTTTTACTGCCGTAGTTACAGTTCCAAATCCGTATATAATAATGAACAGTATTGAAACAAAAACGTAAGAAATTTTGTTAAGCGCATACGCTACAAGCGGAACGCCCGATGCGATACCAACGGGAACGCCTTTTTTTCTTAAATAGTAAATTTCAAAGGGTTGCCCACCGCCAGCAAGTGGGGTAATGTTATTGTAATACTTACATACAATGCTTGCGTTAAGGCTTATTAAAGGTAGCTTTTTGTTTAAAGCTTTGTTTAAAAGGATAAAACGCTTTAATGCTTCAACAAAAAGAGCGATTAAAACCATAAGGATAGCAAGTGCACCCCAACCCCAGTTTTCTTTAAATATGCTCCACGCGGCATTAAAGTTGGTTGGTTGATCATCGCCCAAAAGCTCTAATAATACGGTGAAAACTATTGCTAAAACGTTAATTGATATAAACAATAAGGCACTTAGCCATTTTTTGTTTGCCGAACGAGTTTTTAGCGCCTTTGATTCATCAACGGGGGCAATTTTTTCAAGATTTTCTTCGTTTTCTTTTGCTTCTTTGGAAATCGTCATTGGTTTTTCGGCATCAAGCGACATACTAGCCTTTTCTTCATCAATGGCATCGCTTACCATATCTTTAACGATAACTTCTAAATCATCCATAATTGCCTCCTTGTTTTTTTTATTATTGAAATTTTTTTAAAGGTTTAAAACTACTAATAGGCTAACGTACGATATTTTTTAATCGTTTGTTGTGGTTAGTAAATTATAAACTTTCAACCTTTACAACGATTTTAGCAACGATGCCTGCCATAAGCTTAATTTCAACGTTATAATTACCTAAGCTTTTAATAGGGTCGCTTAGAATAATCATTCTTTTTTCAACGGGGTAGCCTTGTTCGTTCAAAGTGTTTGCAATTTCTAAAGAGGTTACGCTACCAAAAATTCTTCCCTTTTCGCCGGCTTTAACCTTGCAAACTATAACTTGTTTATTAAGTTTGCTTGCAATATCACGTAATCTTTTTTCTTCTTCTTTGCGGTGAAATTCAATTGCTTCGTTTTTAATTTTTAAACTGTTAACTTCAACGGCAGTAGCTTCTTTTGCTAAGCCCTTTTTAATTAACATATTGCGAGCGTATCCGTCGCTTACTTCGTGTATTTCACCCTTTTTTCCTGTTCCTTTTACGTCTGCTAAAAGAATAACTTTCATTTTATCACCATTAAAATTTATTCAATAAAATAAATGGAATGCCCCGATTTTTTGGGCAAAATCCCAAGTATAGTAATCGTACATATATTGTATAATATTATTGACTTAAAGTCAATAAAAAAACGGTAAAAATTTGTTAAAAATATTACATAAATCCTTAACATATTTCACAGTTATAACACTTTGATAGGCATAAAAAATTTTTTTTGTTTAAGAATAATTTACTTCATAAAAGTTCATAATATAATCGCAAAGCATTTTTTTTGCAAAAAGGAGTTAATTATGAGTGAATGTACACACAAAATTGATTGTAACGTAGAAAGATGTTGTTATAACGAAAACGGCTTAAGATGTAGCAAACGAGAAATTAGCGTTTGCAGATGTTCGGGCGGTACTTGCTGTGCAAGTTTTAAAGATTCTTGCGATTGCGAATAAGAAAAAACAAATTATAATTTAGTTATAACAAAATAAAAATAGACCGTTTACTTGTGTAGTAAGCGGTCTGTTTTTTATGCGATAATCAACTTATAGCGTGATTTTTAATTAATTATTCGTGGTCGCCGTCGTTTAAGTATAAAATACCTAAGCAATCTTCACCGCAGTGGCTAGTAATAGTTCCGCCTGCGTTAGTAACCATAATATGTTTAAAGCCGTGTGCTTCTAAAATTTCTTTAACGCTTTGAATTTGAGCCTCGCTTGCCGTTGTTGAAGTTATGAAAATTTCGCTTTTATCGGGGTTATCGAATTTTTGTAAAGTATCGTTTACGTAAGAAACGATGCATTTATCCATATTTCCGCGATATTTATTTGATGGGCCCATTTTACCGTCTTTAACTAAAATTTGAAGGCGTAGTTTTAAAAGATTTGCTCCAAAGCAAGAAAGAGCAGAGCATCTTCCACCTTTATGTAAATAGTCAAGGCGAGCAAGAACGAAACTTACTTGTAAATGTGGGATACGCGCGGTGCACATTTCAACTATGGTTTTTGCATCTAATCCTTTTTTAATAAGTTTTGAAGCGTAAATAGCTAAAAGAGCGATACCGGTTGAAAGAGTGCGAGTATCAACAACGTAAACGTTGTCGTAATCTTCAGCACAGGTTTTAGCATTGTGGCATGCTACTGAAATTTCGGATGAAAGTGAAAAGTGTATAACTGCGTCGTAATCTTTTAAAAGATTATCGAAATGTTCTTTAAATTGAAATTGGTTTACTGCGCTGGTTTTTGGTAAAACCCCCGTTTTATTAACGTATTCAACTATTTGTGGGCACGTAACTTCACCGTCGAGTTTAACTTCGTCACCCAATAAAATAGTGAAAGGTGTTGTGTGAATGTCGTATTCTTGAAGTAAATTTGCAGGTAAATCGATAGTGCTTTCCGCTGATAATGCAATTTTCATAATAACTCCTATTTTTAAACAATTTATGGCAGTAAGTTTTGATATACTACGCCATTTTATTTTTTTAATATTATATAATAAACAATTTTTTTTTGCAATAGTTAAAGGCAAATATATACTCTAAAATAAAAAAAATTATAGTAGAGAGCATTCTACTGTCAGTAGAATAACAAAAAAACCCTTAAAATAGTTGATTTTTTGGGTAAAAAGTGTTAAAATCTATAATATGGAACTAAAAGAGATTGTGGCAACCAATTTAGTGAAATTAAGAAAGAACGCTGGTTTTACACAAATTGAGTTAGCAGAAAAACTTAATTATTCGGACAAGGCTGTATCTAAATGGGAAAGGGGTGAGTCCTTACCCGACCTTGAAACGTTAAAACGCATAGCCGATTTGTATCACGTTAGTTTGGATAGTTTAGTTAATGAAAAAATTAATATAATAAAGCAAATTCAAAAAAATAATCTAATTGGTGGGCAAAAGTTTTTAATAAGCGTTTTATCGGTAATATTAGTTTGGATTATTGCAACAATAGTATTTACGATTTTATATTGGTGCGGTGTTGGGGCAGATGCAACTTATTCGTTTATTGTTGCCTTACCAGTTACTTTTATAGTTATTTTAGTTTTTAACAGTGTATGGGGTAAACTTTGGGGTAACTTTATCAGCACTTCCGCGCTTTTATGGACAATTGCGCTTTGCGTTTATTTGCCTATAAATACAGCTGCAGATTATTTATGCTTTATTATACCTATACCTGTTCAAATAGGTTTATTCATTTTTTACGGATTAAAGCATTTAAATAATTCGGTTAAAAGTAAAAGGCAAAAAGAAATTTTATAACAAAACATTAAACGATAAAAAGCAAAAGCGATTTTTGATATGCACCCCAAAAGTTAGACACTTTTGGAGGTGCATGTTTTTATGGGAAAAACAGGAAGATCGAATCGCAGGTACTCGACAGAATTTAAAATGAGTGTTATAATGGATATGCGAGAACACCATTTGGGTTACAGT
>JAFWXT010000021.1 GCA_017522945.1 Clostridia bacterium | reverse complement strand
CGCTTTTGAATTTCTCTTGAGTGAATTCTTATAGAACCGCCCCCTGTTTCTTGACCATTAATAACTAAGTCGTAAGCTTTAGCGTGCATTCTAAGCGGATCGCTTTCAAGATATTGTAAATCTTCGGTTTTAGGAGCTGTAAACGGATGGTGAACTGCCACTACCTTTTGTTCTTCTTCGCTATATTCAAACATTGGGAAGTCGGTAATCCATAAAATATCGTAACGGTTAGGATCAATAAGATTGAACTTTTCAGCCAAATGAATACGTAAACCGCCTAAAGTGTTGAACACAGTAGTATTCTTGTCTGCAGCGATAAATAACGCGTCGCCTTCGGCAAAATCACAAACTTCGCTAAATGCAGAAATTTGTTCAGGGGTTAAAAACTTCATAATTGAAGATTTCATTTCTTCGCCAGTTCTACGAGTTACCCAGCATAAACCTTTTGCCCCAAGTGTTTTAACAAATTCAACTAAAGCGTCTAAATCCTTTCTTGAAAGTTTATCTGCAAAGCCCTTAGCATTAATTGCTCTAATGCTACCGCCGTTTTGCATAGCGCTTGTAAATACTGCAAAATTACTATCTTTAAAGCAATGAGTAATATCCTTTAATTCCATACCAAAGCGAGTGTCTGGCTTGTCTGACCCAAAGCGATTCATACCTTCTTCGTAAGTCATAGTTTTAAAGTGTTCTTCACCTAAATCTAAGCCTATAGTTTCTTTAAACACACGTTTGATAAGACCTTCAACTGGATACATAACGTCCGTTTCGTCTTCAACGAAACTCATTTCAAGGTCGATTTGAGTAAATTCAGGTTGACGGTTTGCACGTAAGTCTTCATCGCGGAAACACTTAGCAAGTTGATAGTATCTATCCATACCCGAAATCATAAGTAATTGCTTATAAAGTTGTGGGGATTGTGGTAACGCGTAAAAACAACCTTCATGTATTCTTGATGGAACTAAGTAGTCGCGCGCGCCTTCTGGGGTTGATTTACCAAGGAATGGAGTTTCAATTTCTAAAAATCCTTGTTCGTCAAGGTAATCACGCGTTACTTTTGACAACTTATTTCTTAAAATTAGTTTTTGTTGAAGTGATGGTCTTCTTAAATCAAGATATCTATATTTTAATCTTAATGCTTCGTTTGCATTAGTATCGTCAACAATTTCAAAAGGAGTTGTATCAGCTTCAGATAAAATACGAAGCTCGCTTGCCAAAATTTCAACGTCACCCGTTGCTATCTTAGTAGTTTTTGAAGAACGTTCACGAACTACGCCTTTTACTGCAAGAACGTATTCAGAACGAATACATTCAGCCTTTTCAAAAACTTCTTTAGCGCAAGTTTCGTCAAATACAACTTGAACAATACCGCTACGGTCACGTAAGTCAACGAAAATTAAACTACCTAAATTTCTTCTCTTTTGGGTCCAACCAGTTACTACTACTTCCTTTCCACAATGTTCTTGTCTGAAAGTTCCACAATAATCAGTTCTTTTTAATCCAGCCAAAAATTCAGCCATAATTTTACCTTCCTTTATTTAAAGAGCACCAATATTGGTGTTTTTTGTTTTATGTTTTTTGTTTTTTATTCAGTGTAATTATCAAAATAGCCTTGCACTAAAACGATAGGAGTTCCTTTATCCCCACTACCAGACGTTAAATCGCATAGCGAGCCGATTAAATCGGTTATTTGACGTGGAGTTGTGCCTTGTGACGCCATTTTACCAACCAAATCACTTTCTTTATTTTTGATATAACCCTTTATTGCTTCTTTAAGTTCATCACCTGAAAGATGAGCAAAATCGTTATCGGCAAGATATTTAAGTTTTATTTCGTTTGGTCTACCAGTAAGCCCGTTAGTGAAAGCAGGTGAAACAACAGGGTCGGCAAGCTCCCAAATTTTACCAACAGGATCTTTAAAAGCACCGTCACCGTAAACCATTACTTCAACAACTTTGCCTGTAGCGTTATAAATTCCACTTTGGATTTTATCAACAACAGCCTTACAGTCGCGTGGAAACAACTTAATTTTATCTTCAGTCGCCTTATTTGAACCAAGCAAGCCGTATTCTTCGTTATATCCGCCGGTTGCTGTTGGAGTAGTTAAAATATCGTCTAATCCGTAAACGTTTGCGCCTGCAGATGTAAGTATGCGTTTTGAGCGTTTACGAGTGTGAATATCGCATGTTATAACGTCATTCGTATAGTTAAGAATAGCCTTACAATCGTTTGCAAAAATTATTTGAGCTTCACATCCGCAAGAAGTTATAAGTTCTTTGTAATATTCAACGTAATCAACGCCCGTAAAGGTGTGCTTTTGATAGCCGAATAACTCGCGGTATTTTTGTTCAGTTAAAAGGTCGCTCCAAGGATTAACGCCTTTTGCATCAACATCGTCAAGACTAACTAAATGATTACCAACTTCATCTGATGGATAGCTTAGCATTAAAACTATTTTTTTAAGCCCCATTGCTATGCCCTTTAAACAAATTGAAAATCTGTTACGCGATAAAATTGGGAAAATAAGCCCAACGGTGCGATCACCGAATTTTTCTTTTATCTCTTTTGCTATATCTTCGGTTGTTGCATAGTTACCTTGTGCGCGAGCAACTACAGCTTCGGTAACGGCGATAACGTCGCGATCACGAAGTTCAAAGCCTGCGCTTTTTGATGCGTTTAAAACGCTATCTACAACGATTTGAGCTATGTCATCTCCTTCACGGATTATAGGAGCTCTTATACCTCTTGATACCGTACCAACTAATCTTTCTTGCATTTTCGTTCACTCCTTAAAGAATTAAATCTTTAAACAAAATTTATTATAACAAAAAAAAGTGCAAATTGTAAAGCAAAAAAAACGCACTTTATAATTTACACTACTATTTTTTTATGCAAAGCATAAATAAATTTACTTTCTAAGCTAATTAAATAAAAAATTTTAAACTAAAAACCCCTTACGCGAACCTTAGTTTCCTTAAAAGCACCACTTGCTTCTAAAATCACGCAATCGTCAGCAAATGAAATAGGCATACCATAGCAGTCGAACGCCACTTGTTGATTTTGAGAAATATGTACGAAATCAACACCGTAAACGTAAGAATAAAATTCACTTGAAACAACCGCTTTTTTAGCCGAAAAGCCTTCGTATAGGTTGATTATCAGCCCTACTCCACATAAAATCAACGCTTTAACCGCGTCGGGCGAATACAAATCTTTATCAACCAAAATACCTATTTTTTTGTTTTCGTAAGAAATTATTTTATAACCGCTTGCCGTTGAAAATTTTTCTTCAAAACGGTTCATATCGCAAATACAGTTAAGCCTACCCTTTTCAAAAACGAATATACTTTTCTTTTTAACTCCACAGTTGTCGCTTATTCCACCGGCTAAAGTAATTCCTCCAAGCAAAGCTGAATATCTGCCTAATTCAACCAACCCGCGCCCCTTGCCTTCAATTTCCTTTTTAAAATTGATTATGCCCGTTTGCTCAAAAGATACTAAGTTAATACAATTTTGTCTTTCCTTATATTCTTTCAAATTTCTTACTATTCTAACTTTCACGATAATACCCTCGAATTATTATATTCAAAAATTTTACCGTTTGTTATTGCGATTATAATACGCCGTTTAAAATATCTTTAATTTCGTTTGTGCTTTCGGCTTGAAATATCTTTAATTTTGCTTCTTTACCCCCACGCACACCCTTTAAAATTTGCACTGCAAACTTTCTTAAATCGTGAGCGACCGTTTGGTCTTTTTCATAAGCAAGCCTTTTATCTATTAGATAAAATATACTATCCTTTAAACTCATATCAGTTTGCTTTTGCGATAATTTGCTAAATAACAATGGATCGCTAAGCGCGCCCCTTCCTATAGCAACGCCGTCCGCGCCCGTTTCTTGCATCATATAATCGGCGTCTTCCACCGAAAAAATACCACCGTTGGCTATTACTGGAATGCTTAAGCTACTTTTAATTTTTGCAATCTCATTATAAAAAACTTTACCGCTATACATTCCTTCGCGCGTTCTTCCGTGAATGGTTACAAGACTTGCGCCCGATTGTTCCATACGTTGCGCAAAATCGTAGGCAAGTAGGTTTTCATCCGTTATACCTGCGCGAAACTTTACCGTAATAATTTTTCCCGATTTAACACATTCTTCAACTATTTTACCAGCAAGTTCAGGCTCTTGCATCAATCTACTGCCTTCGCCGTTATTGTAAATTTTTGCAACAGGACAACCCATATTTATATCCACAACGTCAAAGTTTTTAAGATCTTCACTTTCGCACGCCTTTCTTAAATAATAAGGCTCTCTGCCAAAAAGCTGAACGGCAACACATTTTTCTTCTTCGCCAGTTCTTAAAAGTTCTTTAGTGTTTTCGTTATTATAAGCAAGCCCCTTAGCCGAAACCATTTCGGTTACGGTAAAACCTGCGCCCAGCTTTATACAAAGACTGCGAAAAGCATAGTCGGTATAGCCCGCCATTGGGGCTAAAAATATGTTATTAGTGGTCGTTAATCGACCTATATCAAGACTTTTTAATTTCATTGTATATTTCATCAAGTTGTTTTTCGGTTAGTGATTTTATATCTTCATTTCTTTCGCGTACTGCATTTTCAAGCCTTTCAAAGCGCTTTGAAAATTTATCGGTTGAATAATTAAGCGCTTGCTCTGCATTTACACCTAAAAATCTTGCGATAT
>JAFWXT010000020.1 GCA_017522945.1 Clostridia bacterium | reverse complement strand
TCAATGCAAATGGCAATCTGCATTTCAGTTATAAAATGGCATATAAATAATAGCGCGCTGGTAAATTTTACTAGCGCGCTATTAGTAATTTTAATAGATAAAAATATTATTTTTTATAAAAAATTATTGATTTATTAGTTAAATAGATGTATAATGTATTTGTCAAAATATTATTTTTTTTGGAGATAAAATATGAAAAAGATATTTGCAATTTTGCTATCAGTGCTAATAAGCGCGTGTTCGTTGGGGCTAGTCGCTTGTGATGCGCAAGCTAACGACGATGCGAAATTTACGGTAACGACCATATATAATTTATTAAAAGAAGAAGGTTGGGACGGAACGATTACCGAACTAACCGAAATTTTCCAAGGTAAAGAAATTTCTAACTTTGAGATTACGCCTGACGGAAAACTTTACGTTATCTATGAAGACGGAACGATGCAACAAGTTGGTGGACATAACTTGTACCTTGACTTTATTATAAAGAAACCTATTTGTGGTCAAAAAGGTTACGGGTATTATAGATGCGTTGGGCATTGTAACCAATCGATATTAGCGATTATCGACCCTGCTCACGATACACACGTTTTTGCTGAAAACGGTTTTTGTCCACAATGTATGTCGTATATAGATGAAGTTGCTACTAGAAAAATTAGTGACGTTGCGTATTTTTTGGGTAGAAACGACGGATTCTTTGATTTGTATTTAGTAGGGGCTGGCGAAGTTTCTTTAACAGGTCTTATTTCAAATGCCGAAGCGCAATGCGTTAAAGGCTTGTTTATCGGTAATGGAATTACTAATCTAGATAGTGAAGACTTTAAATCGTTCGTTAGCGTTGAAAAAGTTATCGTAGATGGCGAAAATACATATTTTTATGCTAAAGATAATGCGATTTACGATAAGGCGACCGAACAAGTGATTAAAGATTTTTCTCAAGAAGAATTGCAACCTGACGTTGACGAAAACGCATAATTTAATATGCTAATTTATTAAAAGTCGAAAGCATTTTTTCGACTTTTTTATATTGATAGTATTTTTATAATGGTAGGAAAGTTATGGCTAGCGCAAAAATAAACGCAACCGAAGGAAAGCTGCTCACTCAAATAATAAGGTTTACTATTCCACTTATTTTAACCAACGTATTTCAACAGTTATATAACATAATCGACAATATGATTGCCGGCAAATTTGCAGGCGAAACAACGCTTGCTGCAATAGGCGCAACGGGGCATTTAACTTCTCTATTCATAAATTTAGTAATAGGCATTTCGGTAGGGGTAAGCGCAGTGGTTGCGCAGTCAATCGGCTCGGGCGACGATAAAGTTATACAAAAAAGTATCCATACTGCTATGGCAACTAGCGTTTGGTGTGGAATTATCGTGGGTTTTTTAGGTGTTTTTTTAGCAAAACCTATGCTTGTGCTTTTAAGTACGCCTGATAGTATAATAAATGAGTCGGCTTTGTATTTGTCAATAATTTTAGGTGGTTTTATAACTTCTTCAATTTATAACTTCGGCGCTGCAATCTTACGCGCTACGGGGGACACCAAAAGACCACTCTTGTTTTTAAGCATTTCGGGGTTAGTTAAGGTTGCTTTAACCTTCTTGTTCGTTGTCGTATTAAAGTGGGGCGTGGTGGCAATCGCTTGCTCGACTATAATTTCTCAATTATTAAGCGCAGTACTGGTCGTTTTGGCGTTATTAAAACAACCAGAAAGATATAGGCTTTGCTTAAAAGAGATAAAAGTTTATAAAGCAGAACTTATAAGAATTTTGAAAATGGGCGTGCCGATAGGCTTGCAAACTTCTATGGTGGCCATATCAAACGTTATAATACAAGCATCAATCAACTCTTTTGGCGATTTGGCGATTGCAGGCGCTTCGGCATCGAATAACATAAATGGTATTCTCTATGCTATATTGACTTCAATGTCGCATACTTCGACAATCTTTTGCAGTCAAAATTTCGGCGCAAAAAAGCCCAAAAGACTACTTCAAGTACTGTACGTATGCTTGATTTTATGTGTTGTAGTTGGTCTTTTAAGCGGTGTAATATTCCAAATATTATCCGTTCCTATTATTAAACTTTTCGTTCAAAGCGAACAAGCGATTTCTTATGCGCTAGAATACGCATCGGTAATTTGCTTGACCTATTCGTTTAGTGGAATTATGGAAACGTTAAGTGGTGGGCTTCGGGCAATAAATAAATCGACCTTGGCTATGGTCGCTAGCGCGCTAGGATTATGTTTAACTAGAATAATTTGGGTATATACCTATTTTGCGCAAAATAGGTCGATGACGGTGCTTTACTATTCGTATCCATTATCTTGGATTGTCACTTCGCTAATCAATTTAGTATTGCTAATTATATTTTTCAAAAAGGCAATAAATACTCAAAATTAAAAATATACAAAGATTTTGTGTTTATAATAAAAACAAAAAATCAGATTTCATTACGAAGTCTGATGTTTATTTTTGGACTAAATTGTTAAAAGCATTTTTTTGACATATTATTATTTTGTGTTGATTTTTATTTTAATTAGTGTTATACTAACTATGCTAAACCAACTTAATAAACGAAGAAGACACCTTTTTTACGGGGGGTATTATACTCTTTTGGTCTTTTACATATTGGATTTGATAAAAATGCAAAGTCCGCTTGTAAAAGACAGGGTGTTCTGTTATTTCAAGTTGGTTTAGCGACTTGGGGTTTGCGTTTTTTGTGCGTTGACTCAAGTCGGCGCACTTTTTAGTTTAAATAATAAATCTTATAAAATATGCAAAGGAGTTAAAGCAAATGAAAAAGATAAGTAAGATTTTATGGGGCTTGGTATTAGTCGCAGTGGGTATAACGCTTGCGCTCAACGCCTTTAATATAACTGATATCGACCTTTTCTTTGACGGTTGGTGGACGTTATTTATCATCGTACCATGTACGATAGGCTTATTTAACGAACGTGAAAAAACAGGAAATATAATCGGTATCGTAGTTGGAGTGGTTTTACTCTTGTGTTGCCAAAACGTTTTAGATTTTTCAATGATTTGGAAACTACTTATCCCTGCTATCATCATTATTACAGGCTTGAGGATGGTGTTTAAGGGCATTTTTGGTAATAAAGCAAATGAGATAATGAAAAAGATGAAAGAAGAAGGTAAAAAACCAAGTGTAGGAAAGGCTATCTTTTCAGGTTGTGACCTAAATTATGATGGTCAAGTTTTTGAAAACGTAGAACTTACGGCAGTTTTTGGTGGGGTTGAATGCGATTTAACAAATGCAATAATCGAAAAAGATTGCGCTATACAAGCAACTGCCGTCTTTGGTGGTGTTGACGTTTTAGTTTCTAATAACGTAAACGTCAAAGTAAATTCAAACAGTATTTTTGGTGGCGTTTCTAACAAAACGTCAGCCAATGCAAACGCCCCAACAATTTACATAAATGCTATTTGTGTATTTGGTGGCGTGGACGTTAAATATAAGGGGTAAATACGTAATGATAATTGAATTAAAAAATATTGATAAATCTTTTGGCGAGAAAGAAGTGTTAAAGGGCGTATCTTTTACTGCAAAAGGTGGAAGGGCGTTTGGGCTTTTGGGTAGAAACGGCGCAGGTAAAACGACTATTATCCGTATTTTAATGAACGTTTTTCCTAGCAACGGTGGGCAAGTTTTAATAGACGGAAACCTTATCGATTATAATACCGTTAGTTTTGGATATCTGCCTGAAGAAAGGGGGCTTTATCCAAAAAAGAAGATATTCGACCAACTCTTGTACTTTGCTGAATTAAAGGGTATGGATAAAAAGGATGCTATTAAATCTATCGAGTACTGGCTAGAAAGACTTGAAATGCAAGAATATCGCAACAAAAGGTTAGATACTCTTTCAAAGGGTAACCAACAAAAGATACAATTAATAACTGCTATCGCTCATAATCCAGATATAGTTATTTTGGACGAGCCGTTTTCGGGGCTAGATCCAGTAAACGCTATGCTGTTAAAAGACGTGGTTAAAGAACAAATACGAAATGGTAAAATCGTGTTGTTTTCTTCACATCAAATGAGTTATATCGAAGAGTTTTGCGACGACATAGCCATAATACACAACGGCAAAGTTGCGCTCACGGGCGATTTAATCGAGATAAAACGCAACTATCCACGAAATAAGTTGGTTGTTCGTTCAAAAGATAACGATAAAATTAAGGCGTTGTATAACGCCACCGATATTAGCGAACTAGATATTTTAATAACTCTACAAAACGCCGAAGAAAAGGCAAGCGTAATAAAAGACTTGGCTGAAAAGTTTGATATAGACGAGATAAAGGTGTTCGAGCCGTCCTTAAACGATATATTCGTCGAGTATGCGGGGGATAAGGAATAGAATATGAAACAGTTTGATAAAATTTTGAAATTTGAACTAAAAAACTACTTTACAAATAAAGTTTTCGTTGGGATTACCGTATTCTTAATGGCTATCATTATGATAGTCATGTGTTTTCCTAGGTTTTCGGCAATCTTTGTGACCGAAGACGACGGTGGAGTGGTAGAAAGCCGACCAACCATGATAGTGACGGGCGAAAACGCCGATTTCGTAAAGCAAATGTTTGAACAAGCCTTTACAGGCTATCAAGTTGTTTGCTCTACTGAATCGCAAGAACAAATCAAGCAAAAGATAATGGAAGGTCAAGTCGAGTGTGCGTTCGTTTTGGATAGTTTAACTTCTTATAATTATTTAGTAAACAATCTTTCTATGTACGATACTAACACTGCGATTGCCAACGAAGTTTTGCAAAATGCGTATAGGTTATACGCTATGGTTTACTTTGGGCTTACCGAAGAGCAAGCAAGCCAAATTTTAACCGAACAAATTAGTTCGCAAACGATAAATCTAGGTAAAGACCAAGTTCAAAACTTCTTTTATACTTACATAATGATTTTTGCATTATATATGGTCATCTTGCTTTACGGACAAATGGTGGCTAGCAACGTCGCAACCGAAAAGAGTTCAAGGGCGATGGAACTTCTCGTGACTAGCGCAAAGCCGTTATCTATGATGTTTGGAAAGATTTTGGCGTCTTGCATAGCAGGGTTTATCCAACTCGTGGCAATTTTCGGCTCGGCTCTATTATTCTTTAACCTAAACAAAACGTATTGGGCTGACAATATGATTATAAATTCTATATTTAATATGCCGTTCGACTTGTTTTTATATATGCTATTATTCTTCGTTTTGGGCTTTCTCATTTACGCTTGCCTATTTGGTGCAGTCGGCTCTATGGCGTCTAAACTCGAAGATATTAACACTACGGCTATGCCTATACAAATGCTTTTCATAGCAGGATTTTTAGTGGTTATGACTTCTATGGCTGGTGGGGAAGTGGATACCCTTTTAATGAAAGTTTGCTCTTTTATACCTTTCACTTCGCCTATGGCAATGTTTACTAGAATTGCTATGAGTACGGTTCCCGCTATAGAAATAATTATATCTATCGTAATCTTGATGGTAAGCGTTGTAGGATTTGGTATTTTGTCTGCAAAGATTTACAGGGTGGGCGTTCTTTTATACGGCACGCCACCTAAATTTAGCGCAATCATTAAGGCTATTAAAAAGTCCTAACGCTAGTTAGATAAGAAAAACAACAAATAAAAATTCGCCCTAAAAATCAGGGCGAATTGCTTTTTTAATAGGTATAATTTTTATTAAACTCTATAAACCTTTAGTTGATTTGGAACTATTTTTACGTTTAACGGAACGCCTTCGTAAAGTTCGCCGTCAACTTGAACGATGCAGGGTTTTTCGGTTTTTATGTTTACGCTTTGGCAAGTTTGGTGGGTTGTTTCCTTAAAGGATAAAACTTTGCCTGCCTTTAAGCCGATAAACTTGCCTATAATTTTAAGTCTTGGGACTGCGCTAACGGCAAGGAAATTTAATTTGTTATCAGTTGGATCTGCTTGTGGGCTGATAGGGATACCACCACCAAAAACTTTTCCGTTTGCAATACAAGCGATAAACGAATGATGGGAAGAAACTTGTCCGTCTAGCTCTGCGTCAAAATCCGTATATTCAAAGTCGCATAGCGTCTTAATTAAACAAGAAGTGTAAGAAAATTTATTTTTCTTTTTCATTTTCTCGTATTTTTTAAGAACGTCAACGTCGATACCCGTGCCTATAATATTAAGCCCACGAATATCGCCCATTTGCATATAGTCAACGTACTTTGGGGTTTGCTCTAAAATAATATCAAGCGCTTTTTCGGTGTTTAGTGGAATATTGAGAGCTGACGCAAAATCGTTACCCGTTCCACAAGGGATAATGCCCATATTTACGTTCTCAAAGTTTTCAAAGCCGTTAATGGCTTCGTGCAAAGTACCGTCCCCACCGACTACGATAATGTCGGTTGCGCCCTTTTTAATCAAAGATTTGACTAAAGATTTTGCGTGACCTTTGTAGTTAGTTAAATGGATTTTGAAGTCAACGCACTTTTGACCAAGATACTTTTGTATTTTGTCGAGAACCTTTCTCGTCTTTTTTCCATGCTTGCCACCAGCAATAGGATTGAGTATAAAATCTAACATTTTAAATCCTTTTGTAAAATCGGTTAATTGAAAAAGAAAAATCCACATAGGTAGTAGAAAATCCACTAGTAGAAATTAGTCTTTCAAATAAGAAATATGAGATAATAGTAAAGTCCCAAGTTGTTAAGGTGGAAGATGAACTTAAAAAAACATAAGCATTTAACTTTAACAGAACGGATTACTATACAATCTTCATTAAATGAAAATAAAAGCATAAGGAAGATTGCAAAGGAGTTGAAGAGAGATGTAACAACAATTGCAAAAGAAATTAAAAGACATTTGGTGATAAGAGAAACAGGACGAGGTGGACGTAAGTACAATCCTTGTAGTAAAGTAGATACTTGCAAAATACAGAATCTA